>CAYVSW010000009.1:0-18982 GCA_964454285.1 uncultured Candidatus Saccharibacteria bacterium
TTGCTGTCTGATTCTGTTTTAATTTCAGTTTTAAGATTTTCTAGTACTTCACTAGAAATTTTTCCAAAAGCTACCATTTCTTCAAGTTTCTTTTGTTGGTCTTCACCTTTGTCTACAAGATCAATACCTTCGAAAGATGAATATGAAGGACTTTTTTGTAATGCTTCACTTTCTAAAATCAGCTTTCTTGCTTCGTCAATATATTTCTCCGCTTCTTGATCTATTGCATTTAATTCCTGTTCAACACCAGTCTCATTTTTTATTTTCTCAAATGTTGGCTGGTCGATATTCACGGAATTAGCTTTAATTAATTCTTGTTGTGTTTCTTGTTTAAAATTATTTCCTTCATTGTCTAACCAATTCAAAAATTCCTCTTGCGAGATTTCTTTCTGTTCTATATTTTCTTGAGAAACTTTTGAGACTTCGTTATTCTCAAGATTATTTTTTGTCATATCTTCTGGTGCCATATATTATTTATTGAGAATAGAGCTTTTAATCTGTTCGATTTTAGCCTCTTCAAGTTTTTTTCGGAAACTTCCAACAACACTCTTACGCTTACTTCTAAGCTCTAAAAGTTTATTCTCAACACTTTGTTTTGTTTCAGAAACACGCCTTGACATACAAAATTATTTTAGCATTTTTAAGTTAAAAATACTATCATTTTTTGTATTTTAATTTCTGCCCGCCCCGCCAAAAAAATCCCGCAGAAGCCCCCGCGGATTCCTTCCCCAGACCCCTTCCTCCGCGGGGGCGAAATCCAAAATCCCCACCAAAAAATTAGCCGAGGTTTTGCCAATCCTTTCCCCAGAAAATTGTTTGGCAAAACCGAGTCCGCATTTGCATTCGCACATCCCGTCCTTTTCCTTTGGAAAAGCTCTGTGCTTCGCACAGAGGCGCTTTAGCGCACGGATGTGCGATGAGCTATTTGTTTTGAAAAAATGTTCGAGCTTGGTACAATAGAGACACAAAATGCGCAAAGCAAATGAACTGCTTCATTTGCGAGCATTTTGTGAGTCGCAGACATGTCGAAGACAGGCGAGGCGGGGTCGCGAACACTTTATATTTTTGGAGTTTTACGAACAAAAATATTTAGTGATTTGTGACCAATAAAAAATAGTGGGGGTGCTGTTGAAATATATAACCAAATGGTATATAGTATTGTTCATGCCGAGGTGGATGAAAAGTGACCTGCGTCACTTTTCATCAGAGCGTAGCGAAGTGGTCGCCACCGAGGCATGTGTAGCTTGGAAAATACGCAGTATATTTTCCCATGCCGAGGTGGCGAAATTGGTAGACGCACTTGCCTTAGGAGCAAGCACCGTGAGGTATGGAGGTTCAAGTCCTCTCCTCGGCACATCGCCCCTATGGAAACATATCGGCAAAAGTAAAAAATATAACACGCGCCTATAGCTCAGTTGGTAGAGCAGCTCCCTCTTAAGGAGATGGTCGTAGGTTCAAATCCTACTAGGCGCACAAATGCGAAAAGCAGGCAAACTGCTTTGCCTGCGGACATTTGTGCGAGCCACAGCCATGTCGAAGACAGGCGAGGCGGGGTCGCGAGTACTTAGTATAAATACGAGCATAGCAAGGTATTTTACTTAGTAACTTGTGACCACAAGGAAAAAAGCTAGAGGCAAATCCTATTTTTTCCTTAATTCCCCTACTCCACCCCTCTTTCTCCTACTACTTGACTTTTATACAAAATGTGTATATAATATATACAAACAAAAATAAATTAAATCCCCTGCCAACAAGCAGGAAAAACAAAAAAAAACGGCAATATTGCCAAAAAACAAAATTCTTTAACAAAATAAAATAAACAAAATGAAATTACTATTTATTTTCGCAGCAGTAGGAACACTGTCCTACCTCTACTTCACATTCTTCACATTTAAACCTCAAGAAGGAATATTCCATTTTGTGAGAAATTTTAAAAACCCCATTAAGGCGGTAATTAACAAAAGTCTTATCTGGCTTTTGCCTTGGCAAAATATGCATGAGTTTGAAATTCAAACAAGTGCTATTATGCCCATAGAAAAAGCTAGAGAGAAAGAAAAAGAAACAAAAAAAGGCAACTTTGTTATCTCTCATGAGTGGAACAAGGTTGAACAGAAAGATGGTAACAAAAGCATAGGTTATGCGTTTGTTGATCGCACCGTAACAGTTCGGGGTTACTACCCTCAAGAACCTCAAGGTGTTCTTGTTATTGCAGACACTAACGAAGAAGAAGATGGTAAAGACAATAGCTTAAGTGCTATCCAAGGAGCAATCGTACTTCGTGTTGTTTTTGAAATTACCGGAGTAGACGAAGCTCTTGAATTGGTAAAAAATCGAAAAAACTGGATGACCTTAGCTAAAGGAAAAATTGCACAAGATTTTGGAACTGTTATTAGAAAAAATAGTATGGAAAAAATACGTGTTATGACTCTTGAAGATCTTATTACAGAACTTAAGCATGACACAGTAGAAGAGCAACCTACAGGTAACAACACTGCAGGAACTGCCTCTAAACCTATTAAAACAGAGCAAGAACTTTGCAAATTCTTTAATGACACTCATTTTGAAAGTGGTAGACTTTTTAGGGTAACATCACTAGAGTTAGTTGATATAGGTCCTGGACCCGCCTCAACTAATATTCGGAAACTTAAACAAGAGATCGCCTCACAAGTCCTAGAAAACGAAAAACAGGACAAGCAAAACGTGCAAACAGAGAAAAATGCAACCACTGCTCGTAACATTAGAACGAAAGATTGGGAAGTAGACCAAAAAATCACTAGAGAAAAGGTTGCAATTGAAGTTGATCTTCTTAATGCAGTAGGTGAAAACCTTAAAAAAGCAAACAGTGGTATTTTAGAAAATAACACCAATGCAGAAACTATTATCTTGGATCCTAGTACTTTTAACAACAACAAAGAGACGATTGGATCCACTATTAAAAATTTAGGTGTTACAATGGATGTTTTAACTAAAAAAGGCGGTAAAAAGACAAATAATACAAAAGATGACGCAACAGAAAAAGCTGATGCAGAAGGAGGTGATAATGAGTAATTTCCCACTTTCTTGGACAGAAGCAGGACTACTGGTTGTACTTATTTTTATTATTTGGATGGCTTTTACAGATCAGGACTTAAAAGAAAATATGTCGAGAAGTTTTAAAAAACTAACTCAACAAAGCGTACAAGCACTTAAGGGTATTTTTATTTCTATAATTATACTAATAATTATTCTAGGAATAAAAAAGTTAATTGAAACCCTTCCTGATGAAAGTAACCTTTATTGGATAGGTATTATCGCTTTTCCTCTAATTGCATTCTTACTGATTTTGCTTTTAAAACGCAAAAAACCTTTGTGGTCATTTAAAAAAGAGGTATCTGTTGAGCCTTCAAAACCTGAATCTCCAAAAAACGATTCAAAAGAAGACAAAGTAAAAAAACCTGAAGCTACCGTAGTGGTCATTTCAGAAAAAAAAACTTCTTGGAAAAAATTTTGGCGAGGATTGGTTATTGTTTTACTTGTTCTACTTGTGTATGTTATATCCCTATTCTTCTGGAAAGATGGACCATGGGGTATAAACCACACAATACGCAAAATGCTTAGTATGCCGTTCACAGTACTTGAAGGTAAACACTTTAAAAAAGGTGCTATAGAAACTGTATACATAGAGCCAGGTGGTGATATATACTATCAGGCAGATGCTGCCAAAGGAGATTGGGAAATCGAGGTTTCAAACCCTGACTATCCTGAAGATGGGTCAAAAAAATATGGGAGCAATACCCCCATAGATCCTAACAAAAAGCTCCACTATGGTACACTTCGAATTGTTTTTTTGACAGATACTCGTGATTTTGCAGTTATAGCAAATAAACGATAGTTTGTGATTTGTTCTTTGTATTTAACACAAAACCCCTTAGCATACGCTAAGGGGTTTTTATGTGACTTTTACAGTCGAGATTTTTGATGAATTATTTTATTTTGGAGATTTGAATTCGCGTATTTTTACTTCGGGGATTTTGGTGTCTTTTACTTTGATAGTATCTCTATTTACTGTTACATTTTCTTGAAGACCAAAAAAACCTATAAGCAAATTTATAATCCCATACACACTAAGCATAATGACAAAACCTATCACTCCCCAGAGCATATGCTGCTGGCCTTCGAGGCGTTTTGTATTGTCCCCTGCATTTTTGATATATTTTACTACACCCCAAATAAACACTGCGGTAGCTACCGTAAAGAGCAGTAGTATCGCAGGGTTTATGACATAGTAAAATATACGCGAGAGTATCCCATCGAACGTTTGTTCGCTAGTGATAGTCTGCTGTGCAAATGCAACAAAATAATCCATAGAGATATCAGATTATCGGCAGCCTCCTGGAGCAATTGCACTCGCAGGTACATATGTCTGCCCAAGTGGACATGGCACTTGTATACCAGATTGTGTAGTAGATATACCGAGTGTACTAGCAGCAAAGCGAATGAGCCCCCATACACACACCATGATAGCAAGACCAATAACAGCCCATGTTACTTGCGACTTCTTTTCTCCACGAGCTTTTGCATCTTTTTCTGTGATAAGACCAAATACAGTGTAGATAAAGTATATTGTTGCAAGTGTCATCAAGAAACCAACAAAAAGTCCAGCGTATCTAATTGCTGTATTTATTAAAGTATCAAGCTGCCCTGTTTGTGGTGTACCACCTGCAACTATCTGTGCACTAGCTACTATAGGGAGCAGTGTTATTCCCAATGCTAAAAAAAATTTTTTCATAAATTAACGTATTTTTGTGTCTTATAAAACTATTATATTTCGTACCCTATAAGTATACCACATATCAGTGTGTTGCAAGTACTGCTATTTTTTTGGCTCTGACTCTTCTCTACCTTTGGTCAGGTCGTCTACTGCTTTACCATTTTCTACATAGTTCATGGGGAGTCGAGGTACAAAACTACCAAAATTGAGTGCCCCCGATACAAATCTCACCAGCCCCCAAAGTCCTACAATAACAAAGAGTCCAATGAGTCCTGTGATCAGGTACTTTTTGCGATCGTCTGGCTTAGTAGGGTTTGGCTTTATTACATGATTTACAACATTAAGGAAAAATACAATAAATGCTATGGTCAAAAGAAATGGTACAAGACTACCAATAAAGCATCTCGCCCAAAGCGCAAGCTCCCAAAAGCTTTTTGTATTTACTGTCGAGAGATTTATATTTTGGCAAGTTGTCTCTACAATTTTTGATTTTGTAGAAAGTACTGCACCACTTTGTTGTACTGGAGCATTGAGTTGGTTTATCTTTTGCGCAATATTACAACCAGCATTGTACCAGTCATACCACTCTTTTGTTCCTTCTTTTGGTTCCGGAATAGCACATTCTTTTGATGCTATAAAACCACTTGCTGTCATTGCTTCTACTCTATTACACTGTCTTTCGTACCATAAGTCACTAAATCGTGGAATTTCTTTGCAGTCATTTTCTGCTCCACTAAATGCATCAAACATTTGTGCGCATTGCTTTTGATCTATATAACCCCACTGACACAGACTAAAACCATCTTTTTTCTTTTCATCGCAAAGGTTTTTGAGGTATGTACCTTTGTCTTTATCTGGTATCAAAATACAATACCTCTGGTACTTTTCTTGTGTGTCTACAGCATTTATATTTTGAAATATATTTTCACAATCACCAGGTGCTTTGTACCCCCAGACACACATAGCGAGCGTGTCTCCCGAAACTTTGTCGCACTCTATTTTTAGATTTGGTGTTTTTTGTGCATCAGGAATCAATATGCAGTATTTTTGATAGTTTTCTTGCGTTGTCAGATCTACAAGGCACATATTTTGTGGCAGTGCTCCAAAAGCACACAGCTGATCTTGTGCTAGATTTTCGCAAGCGCCCTGTGCGTTTTGTGGAAAGATATTATTTACACAACAACTCTTATAGTCCTGAGGGGTTTGTATTTGTGATGGGGCAATTACCTTGCCGCCGTATTTACACATTTCACCAGCAGTGAGTCTTTGACACATAGGGAGCGGATTCCCCGCCATATTGGTGCAGCATGCCTGATAGGTGATAATATTGTCTATTTTTTTGAGACTACTACATATCACTACCTGGCCGATACCGGTGACTTGCGTCTGTACTGCTGGGTTTGTCTGCGCAAAACTAATTGCAGGAAGTGCACTTACCAATATGATACATAATGCAAAAAACTTTTTCATATTAGCCGGTGATGAGATTTACTGTACTTACAATAGCGGATGCAATAGTCCATGCGCCAAGGATAATCACCGAGCCTATGACCACCTGAAAAAACATGTTTTTTGCAGTGTCCAGCTTTTTTTTGTCACCCTGTGCAGTGATAAACATAAAGCCCGAATACAAAAAGAAACAAATAATCACAGGCACTGCGAGCTTGACTATCATAGACATAATTTTTTGAATCATCTCCTCGATACTAGTCACCCCGAGTGGGTTGTTGATTACAAGTTTTATTGGTTCGTTTTTTGTATCTGTAGTAATAGGAGCCTTGTCTTTATCTGTAACCTGATCACCAACACCTTTTATAAGACTTTTGTCTGTAACCTGATCACCAACACCTTTTATTTGTGCAAAAACCGTAACAGGAATAGAAAAAGCAATAATTAAAAATAAAGAAAGTAGTATTTTTTTATAAATCTTTTGCTTCATATATAAAGTATACATTATTTATCTCCTAAAAAGCTACTGTATTCTTCTTTGACCCCAATCACGTTTATTGCGGTCCGTACGATAAGCCATGCGCCCAATATTAGTATTACACCGACAAAAAGATTAAATGCCATACTTTTTACTTTTGCGACCTTACCAGGATTCCCCCCAGCAGAAAGATATGACCAGCCAACATACAGTATCAATACTATAAAAATTGGAAAAAAGAGACGTGTAATTGCAAAACGAATAATTGTATTTATAAGCACAAAAATATCTTCGAGGGTGCAGTTTACGCCGTCACAAGGGATTATTCCACCAGGACCTTTCATATAGGCGACACTTGGAATAAGAGTGAATATACTAACGAAGAGTAGCTTGAATTTGTTTTTCTGTTTCATATAATGCTTGATTAATTGACCATTCCCCTGACGCTTGTCTTCGTATCATATCACGAAATACCGCATCTGTAACAAGAGGCTCTGCATCGGGCCAACTAAATGCATTGCGTGCTTGATCAAAGAAAACCGCAACATATGGATTTTGCTGCACTGTCTGAAGCAAATCTTTGCGTGCTGGAGGTAATGATACAAGCTTTGCAAATGTATCAGTAAAATCTGTATTGGTAAGAGTACTGATCGCACTAAATGCACTTGGTACATTGCGACTTGTCTGAAGGATTGCTATCCCATACATCGTACCGTAGGTAACAGGGCGCACCGCGGCATCGGGCTGCGGCATACTACTAACATCAAAATTGAGATTTGGGTTCTCAGTTTGTATAGAAAAAAGTTCACTGGCTACTCCTAGATAAAAAGTGGTTTTGCCTGAAATAAATGCTTTTTTTGCGTCTTCATTTTTTTTACTCCACGAATATAGTGTATTTGTAGGGTCTGCAAATGACTGATAGTAGAGTATTGCTTGCTCTTGCGGAGAAAGTGCATCCATATCTGTAATACGAGTGCGGTTGTTAAGTGATGCAATATACCGCCTTTCTACTGGCGCATAGGTTACAATAGGAGCCCCTGACTGAAGCAATAATGTAGAGAGTATCTTTTTGAAATGCGGTATATTTATAGCTTCGCCCAACGCTATCGCACTTTGAGTAATACTTCCTTTTTCTTTTTTCAAAAAGAGTGGTGCGGTTTGATTTATCCCAGACCATGTTTTTGGTGGATACAAAAGTCTACCTGCAGCAAGAAGATCTTTGTTGTAATACAAGACCATAGGGTCTACCACGAGTGGGTACGCCATGAGCCCCGTGTCACTTAGAAACACTCGAGCTCCATCTATATACGTATCTGAAAATACTCGCTCAGGGTACACAGTAAATGGTGTTGTGTAGAGCTTATTTCTATCTTGTAAAAAATTTTCATTAGAAATAATAACCATATCCGGACCAGTATTATTTGCGAGCGCCTCTACAAGATCTTGTCGGATAGTGTTTTGATTTTTTTGTATATATTCTATTTGAAGACTTGGAGTTATTATATTATATTTGGTTATATACTGCTCGAGTGCATCTGAAGAAAAAGTCCCCCACATACGCAGTACTACATCTGCTTGTACAGCAGACTCTTTACCCACCTTTATAATGCCAGAAAAAATTAAAATTGCGCCAACAAAAAGTGCTATGAAGGTTCCGAGTAAAATGTTTTTGAATCCTGCCATATTATATGTTTGCTAGTATAGCATAATGATGCTCTCCAGTTACAAGAGATTCGTTCATAATAGTGAATCCGCATTCGGTGAGGAGCGCTACTGCCCGCTCTTTGGTAAATACATGATGTGCCGCAGGGCCGAGACCACTCCAAGAATCTGTCCAATCTACAAGCAGTACTCTGCCGCCAGCTTTGAGCACGCGCTTTGTTTCTATAAGTACGCCCTTTTTGTCGTCGAGTTGAAAGAGCAAATTTGAAATAATAATTACGTCGCATGCACTATCTGCCAGCCCACTACCGCCGAGTATTTCTACGTCACCCCAGAGAGGTTTTACGTTTGAAACACCTTTATCTTCTGCTTCTTTTGCAATACGGGTCACCATATCTTTTTGTATTTCAATAGCAAAAATAGTACCACTAGGGATCATCCCTGCGAGTGCAAATGCGAGAAAGCCAGACCCGGCACCAAAATCAGCAACTACATCAGTAGGCTTGAAGTGTACTTGTGCGAGTGTGACACTCGGATCCATAAACATATGAATATAGTATAGCATCAAAATCAAACCAGCGAATATCACAAAGTGATATTCGCTGGTGAAGCATATCTAATATATCGATAAATTTTTTACACACACGTAACACTAGCAAGTGAGTCTCCTGCACGGAGCTTCATGATAGCTACCCCTTGTGTCTGGCGTCCTGATGAAGGGATAGCATTGAGATCTACACGGATCACTTGTCCTTTTTTAGACATCGCTACGAGCTCACTATCGTTTTGTACAATTTTACCTACCATCAAATCCCCTGTCTTTGCAGTTACTTTTGCAGTCTTTATACCAGAGCCACCGCGCTTTTGGATTTTGTATTCTTCCATTGCGGTCTTTTTACCGATACCATTTGCACCCATCACAAGGAGATAAAAATCTTTTTCTGTAGTTACTACATCAGCACCGATTATTTCATCATTTTTTGCAAGTTTCATTGCGCGCACTCCACCTGCAGTACGTCCCATTTCGCGAATATCAGATTCTTCAAAACGGATAGACTGCCCGGTCTTTGTAGCGAGGATCACACTATTGCCTTTTTGTACACGGAGCACGCTCTCAAGCGAATCCCCTTTGTCGAGGCGGATTGCAATAATCCCACTGCGACGTACATCTTTGAAGCTCTCGTATGAGACTTTTTTTGCTACCCCCTGCTTAGTGACGAGCATGAGTGATGCTTTTTCTGTCTTTGCTTTCTTTGGCACTGCGAGGATAGAGGTTACAGATTCATCAGAGGCGAGCGAGAGGTAGTTCATAATAGATTTACCTTTTGTCGCACGGCGGCCCTCTGGGAGCTCATACATCTTGATTTGGTACGCCTTACCAAGATTGGTAAAGAAGAGAAGGTCACTGTGTGTATCTGTCACGAGGAGTTGCGTAATAAAGTCTTCTTCTTTTGTTTCGAGGTCTACTACTCCTACTCCCCCACGCTTTTGTGCTTTGTATTCATCAGGATCAGTACGCTTTACATAGCCACCACTAGTAAATACCAAGATAGAGTCCTTTTCAGGAATCAAATCCTCATCGCTTACTTTATTTGTCCCTCCTGCAATTACTTTTGTTTTGCGTTCATCGCCATATTTTGCTTTTATTTCTGTGAGTTCATCTGCAATAACTTTGAAAATCTTTTTTGTACTTGCGAGCAAGCTTTCAAGCTCTTTGATGAGGTCTTGCTTTTCTTTGAGCTCGAGCTCTACTGCTTTGCGTTCGAGACCTGCGAGCTTTTGCAAACGCATTTCCAAAATTGCATCTGCTTGGAGTTCAGAGAATTTAAATTCTTTTATCAAATTTATTTTTGCTGCTGCACTATCTTTTGACGCACGGATGAGGCTGATTACTTTGTCCAAATGGTCGAGCGCTTTTTTGAGACCCAGCAATATATGCTCACGGTCTTTTGCTTTTTGGAGATCAAATGCTGTACGGCGGCGGATCACTACTTCGCGGTGCCCGATAAATGCATTCAAAATAGATTTGATAGATAGTGTCTCAGGTACTCCATCTACGAGCGCTACCATATTGTAGTGATATGTCTGCTCGAGCTGTGTATGTTTGTATAAAAAGTTGAGGACCTTTTGTGGGTTGATACCAGTCTTGAGTCCTACTACAATGCGGGTATCTTTTGCAGAAAGATCGTCGAGGGATTTGATACCTTCAAGCTTCTTTTCTTGTACGAGATTTGCGATAGATTCTACAAAAGTCGCGCGGTTCACGCGGTACGGGAGTGAAGACACAGTAATCTGATACAACCCTGATTTTGTCTCAGTGATTTCGGCTTCGCCACGACACACTACTCCGCCGCGACCTGTCGCAATAGCGTGCAAAATATCAGCTTTGTTAAATACAATACCTCCTGTCGGGAAATCTGGCCCTTGTATGAATTCTGCAATATCTTCGTTTGTCGCATCATCATGTGCTATCAAATGCAGACATGCGTCTACCACTTCGCCGAGGTTGTGTGGCGGGATATTACTTGCCATACCTACTGCAATACCGAGTGTACCGTTGAGAAGCAAGCTTGGGACTGCTGTCGGGAGTACTGATGGCTCTTTGCGAGTAGAGTCGTAGTTGGGGCGAAAATCAATAGTGTCTTTTTCGATATCACGCATCATCTCGCTTGCGAGTTTTGACATACGAGCCTCGGTATAACGCATCGCAGCAGCACTGTCGCCATCTACTGATCCAAAGTTACCTTGCCCTTGTACGAGTGGGTATCTATATGAAAAAGGCTGCGCCATGTTCACCATCGCGTCATACACCGAAGTGTCACCATGAGGGTGGTAGCGACCAAGCACGTCACCAACCACTGTTGCCGACTTTCGAAACTTTGCACTCGACGTCAGACCTGACTCATGCATGGCATAGAGGATACGACGATGCACCGGCTTGAGACCATCACGCACATCAGGAAGCGCACGATCGGTAATGACACTCATCGCATAGTCGATGAAGCTATCTTTCATTTCTTGAACGATATTTACCGGGAGCACTTTGTTATGTACAAGCTCTACTACTGGTGTTTCTGTATCTTTTTTAGCCATAATATGTCTTTAGTATACCATTTTTTTACTGAAAATACGATTGCGTTTTTGTTTTAAGTGTTTTATAAAAAGAGCCAAATTCATTTTGTTGTTTTGGTGCCCCATTGAGCTTGTGTACCAGCCGTACAACAAGGATAGTCAGGAGGATAGCGGCCACAGCTAAACATACAATAAGTGGGATATATTTCTGTTTTTGTGGAGATATAGCCATATAGTACAAGGGTTTATGCTTTGCTTTCTATCACGATAATAGCCCCCTGCTTGCCGTCGAGATCACGGCGCTTCACGGTGTATTTTTCGAGCACCTCTGCTTTTTCTTGGCCGCCATCTTTGAGGAATTTTGCAAGACTTGCATCATCGTATTCGTATGGGATCACCACATTTGGCTCAAATGCAAGTGCCTGCTTGTATGCTTTTGTACTGTCGTATACATTGCCGCCACCAATAGGTACAAAAATAATATCTGCGATGCTTGCGATCTCTTTTGCTTCCCCACTAAGGACTGCGTCATTATTTAAGATACCCATAAATGCAATCTTGATACCGTCGAGCTCAAAACTATACACAGTGTTTATCTTTTCTTTACCATCAAATACTGTAGTGCTAGATGCACCGGTAAAAAAGATATCTTTGATCTCGTAGCTTCCCGGGCCGTCTATTACAAATGGCTCTTTGTCGCCGAGTGACACTGTCTCCGGACCATCGTAGTCTGGATGGCGGAGACTTACGAGCGCAATATCTGCCCCAAAACGAGGAGGCTTTGGCATTTCTTTGCTTTCCTTTGAAGGTGGATTGATAGCTATAGTCAAATCCCCTAATGTGAGCTTAAAATACGCTTTTCCAAAATGTGTGATTACCATAATACTCCTATTGTATCACACGTTGTTTTTTTAGTCTTTATGTGATATAGTCTCACCACTTACAGAGCAATCTGAAAAGTGCACGAATTAACAATTAACCCTTATAGAATAACCTCTTTTGGAGACCTCAAAACCAAAAGAAATCTAAAGGTGTTTTATTCCCCACCCTTGGGGAGCAAAGCCGCCTTTATGGTGGCAATTTATTTTTATGAAAACAGAAGAAACAAAAAAGGTAGTCACTACTGAAGAAGTAGAAATTACAAAACCAAAATTGGAAGAAATAGTAGAAGGTAAGGTTATTGCAATACAGAAAGCCTCTGTGTATGTAGACCTCGCTCCATTTGGTACTGGTATCATCTACGGTCGCGAATTCATCGCAGCTCGTGATTTGATCAAAAATATCAATGTTGGCGACCTTGTGAAAGCAAAGGTAGTAGACGCAGAAAACACTGATGGCTACATCGAGCTCTCACTTAAAGAAGCAAAAGCTGCGCTCGTATGGGCAGAAGCAGAAGAAGCTATCAAGGCAAAGACTATCTTCGATATTGCAATCAAAGATGCAAACAAAGGTGGACTTATCATGGAATGGCAAGGTGTATCTGGATTTTTGCCAGCATCTCAGCTCAAGCCTGAGCACTACCCTCGTGTAGAAGACTCTGACAAAGACAAGATCATGCGTGAGCTCAAAAAGCTCGTGGGTACAAAACTCCCAGTGATGATCATCTCTGCAAATCCAAAAGAAGGAAAGCTTATCTTCTCTGAAAAAGAAACAAATCCAGAAGAACGCGAAGAAGTAGTAAACAAGTACAGTGTTGGCGATGAGCTCACTTGCTCTGTTACTGGTATCGTAGACTTCGGAGTATTTCTTAAGATCGAAGAAGGGCTCGAAGGGCTCGTACACATCTCTGAGCTTGATTGGGGTCTCGTAGAAGATCCTCGTGCACTCTTCAAACTCAAAGACAGTGTAAAAGCAAAAATCATCGACATCAAAGATGGCAAGATCTCTCTTTCTATCAAGGCTCTCAAGGCAAACCCTTGGAGCTCAGTAGAAAAGGACATCAAGCGAGGGGACGTTGTAAAAGGTGTAGTACTTCGCTACAACAAGCACGGCGCACTCGTTTCTATCAAAGAAGGAGTAGCGGGCCTCGTACACAACTCTACATTTGGTGGTGAAGAAAAGCTCAAAGAAGCGCTCGTACTCGGCAAAACATACGAATTCACAGTGACCCTCTTTGAACCAAAAGACCAGAGAATGACACTCGTATTCGGTGTACAAAAACTCGACGAATTGAAAACAGAAGAGAAATAATTTTCTTTTCTAGAAACAAAAACTCCCACCAACTGTGGGAGTTTTTGTTTTTTTAGTTATACACATTCATCAATTCTTCAACAGACTTATTTGGAACATCATCGAGTACTTTGAGTGCTTTTGCTACCCCCTGCTCGAGAAGTTCTTTTTCCTGTGGAGCAAAGTTTGAAAGAAGAAAATGCTCGAAACCATTGGGTGGCAAGATGAACTTTTGCAGCTCTTCGTGTACTGGGCGCACACCGATGCGAATACGGAAAAAATCTTTGGTGCCCAAATGATCAATGATCGATTGCACGCCATTGTGCCCACCAGCATTTTTGCCGAAACTGCACTTGATCTGGCCGAGAGGTATATCTATATCGTCATACAGTACTACTGGCACGTCTGCGTGTGTACGAATTAATTTCTTCGCACACTTACCAGACTCATTCATAAACGTGCTGGGCTTTACAAGTGTCATACGCGCGAGCTTTGCGATACTACCAAAAAACATTTTCTCCTCAGCAAAATGTGTGCCGTATTTTTGCGCATATATGTCAAGCGCGGCAAAGCCCACATTATGGCGCGTGCCACTATATTTTTCACCAATATTTCCAAGACCGAAAACGATTATCATACCTATAGTAAACACCAAAAAAGGCTTTTTGTCTTGTTTTGTATATACACGCTTTTTTGCTATACTCACCACTATAATGGAAGAAACAAAAAAGACTTGGAAAGAGAAGCTTCGTATATCTTTTGAAGATATTATCTATATTTGTATTGCTATCGGACTCGCTATTTTTATCCAGGCATTTATCATACGCCCTTTTATTGTAAGTGGCGCCTCTATGGCTCCTACATTTGGAACATCTGATTATTTGATAATAGATGAAATATCCTACAATCTCGGACATCAATATGCACGTGGCGATGTAGTGACATTCAAAGCTCCTCCTGAACCAAAAAAGTACTACATCAAGCGTATCATCGGTCTCCCTGGTGAGACGATACAAATATCTGGTTCAAAAGTGACTATCACAAACAAAGAATACCCTAAAGGTTTTGTTCTTGATGAGCCGTATATAAAACATACCGCAAACAACAATCTCGAAGTTACTATAGAAGAGGGACACTATTTCGTCATGGGAGACAACCGTTCTGGCAGCTACGACTCTCGTGCGTGGGGCACTGTACCAAAAACAAATATTCGCGGGGTGGCACTGCTTCGCTTGCTCCCGCTTTCAAAATTAGCTATATTTCCAGGTGAGGAAACATACAATAAATAATTATGGATACCGCAGAAAACAAAACAACAAAAAAAGATATCGCGAGTCCAAAGGGTGTGCGCGATATCATGGGGAGCGACTACTACAAGATGCAAGGTTTTTTTGAAAAAGCACAAGAGGTGGCTGTGTATTTTGGTTTCTCTCCTATCGAGACACCTATATTTGAATTCGAAGATACATTCACGAGTGCTGTCGGCGTAGGTACTGATATCGTAGACAAAGAAATGTACACCCTCAAGACAAAAGGTGGCGACAGACTCGCACTCCGCCCAGAGCACACTGCAAGCCTCATGCGTGCCTATATAGAGCATGGTATGGCAAATCAGCCACAGCCGCTCATGTTCTACCACTCTGGCCCAGTATTTCGCCACGACAACCCTCAAAAAGGCCGCTACCGACAATTCACCCAGTTTGATATAGATGTACTCGGTAATGAAAAAAGCATTATGGATGCACTCGTGATCAAAGCTATATACACCATGCTCGAAGAAGCAGGTGCAAAAGGACTTGTGGTGAGTATCAACTCTATCGGCGACAAAGACTCTCGCCCAGGATATATCAAAGAGCTCACCAATTATTTCAAAAAACATATCGACGTATTACCTGCAATAGACAAAGAGCGTCTCAAGACCAACCCAATGCGTATCTTGGATTCAAAGGATCCAAAGACAAAAGAGCTCAACAAAAATGCACCGAGTGCACTCTCTTCACTCTCACCATCCGGGAAAAAGCACTTCAAAGAAGTACTCGAATACCTCGAAGAGATGGGTATCCCCTACCAGATAGACAATTGCCTCGTGCGCGGTCTTTCGTACTACACGCACACAGTTTTTGAAATCATGGAAACAATGGAAGATGGCAACCTCATGACTATCGCTGGTGGTGGCCGGTACGACTACCTGGGCCGTGCACTTGGCTCAAAAAAAGATGTCCCTGCAGTTGGCGCATCTATCGGGGTGGACCGTATTATCGAGCGCCCATGGTGCAAAGATCTCTCTCCGAGAATCCTCAAAAAGCCAAAAGTGTATTTTATCCAGATCGGTATTGAAGCAAAGCTCAAGAGTCTTTGTGTTATAGAAATCCTCCGCAAAGCACATATACCTGTAGCCCAAGCACTTTCAAAAGACTCACTCGGGGCACAGCTCGCTATTGCAGAAAAGTCTGGCGCACCGTATGCGATAATCTTTGGTCAAAAAGAAGCAATGGAGGGTACTGTCCTCGTGCGTGACATGGAGACACGCTCACAAGACACCGTGAAGCTCGCAGATCTCCATTCTTATATTAAACACTTAAAATAATATGAAGCCTATAGTCCAAGAACCCGCATCAGTACTTCGCGATACTGCGCCAATTGTTGCAGATACAGAATTTAATACTTTAGCACTTAAAAAAATTCTCACCGACATGAGCGAGACGCTCGCACGCGAAGAAGACGGCGTCGCTATCGCTGCCCCACAAATCGGTATATCAAAGCGTATATTCCTTATATCAAAAAAAATATTCTCTGACGCAACAGAGGACGTAGTCTGCATCAATCCGACCTTTGTACGTATCGGCAAGAAAAAAGTGAATGTATCAGAAGGTTGTCTTTCGGTACGCTGGAGATACGGCATGGTAAAGCGCTCTGAGACTGCGACGATCCGCGCATATTCTGCCGAAGGTCATGAATTCGTCATGTCTGGGCGTGGACTTTTGGCACAAATTTTTCAACACGAAATAGATCACCTCGATGGAGTACTCTTTATAGACAAAGCGGTAAAAATAGAAACTGTCCCGCCGGCAGTAACAAAATAATATGCACCAACACAGCAAAAAAATTGCATTTTTTGGAACACCGGATTTTACTACGGGTTTTCTAAATGTGCTTGCACAAATAGGCTATACACCAGCGCTCATTGTTACCAATCCAGACAGACCAGTAGGTCGTGGTATGCATATGCACGCACCAGCACCAAAAACTTGGGCAGAGCAGCGAGGTGTTGGAGTTGCGCAACCAGAGAAAATAACACCAGATTTTATAGAAGAACTAAAAAAACAAAACTTTGATCTTTTTATTGTTGTCGCATATGGCAAGATTCTCCCAGAAGCTCTCATTCAGCTCCCTGCTTTTGGCACTATAAATGTGCACTATTCCCTACTCCCCAAATACCGTGGCGCTACCCCTGTAGAGGCAGCGATACTCGGAGGCGACACTACAACTGGCGTCTGCATACAGCAGATGGTATATGAGCTCGATGCGGGAGATATTATTGTACAAAAAGAAGTACCTATCTCACCTACTGATACCACAACAACACTTCGCGAAAAATTAAATATTGAAGCGCTCGCGATCCTCCCCCAAATACTCGCAGATATTTTTGCACGCACTATACAGCCGGTACCCCAAGATAGTACACTCGCAACTAAAACCAAAAAGATACAAAAAATAGACTGCGAAATCACCCTCGACGAAGACCCTATAGTACTCGATAGAAAATACCGCGCCTACCCGACATTATATTTTTATACCGAAAAAAACAAAAAAGCTATCCGGGTAAAAATTACACAAGCGCACTATAGTAATGGCTTGTTTGTTGTAGGAAAAGTTATTCCAGAGAATCAGAAAGAGGTTCATTTTGAGGAGTTTCTGCGGCAGTAGTAGCTTCTGTTTCTGGGGCTGTCTCTATCGTATCTGCTACTATATCTGAGTTTTGTTCAGTGGTAGCTTGCCCGCTATTTTGACTAGTCTGCGACCCTCTACTTGCATCGAGCATTTGCTTGAATTCATCACGAGTCACACAGACATCATCTACACAAAGTCTTTTAGTTTGTACTGTATCAAAGATGGCTTTCCCTTCCACCGCCACTCCTCTCAAAAACTCTTTTATCTTGCCATAGGCGGTGTTGTCTAGGCCTTCTGGGATCACTGTACTGATTGCAATACCTGCTTCTTGGATAGCGCGTACTATGTATGGAGCGAAGCCGCCGTAGTTGATAGACTTGAGGTTTGTTGTAGCGTCGGTATATACGAGATCTGGGAATACTTGCTCTACTTGTTGTGCGATAAAGCCAGCGTGTTTTTGATCAGTGTCTGATTCAATATTCCAGTTGTATGATACTGGAGTGAGGAGTGAGAGTCTGGTGAGGAGTGATTGTTGTGGTGTGAGTGGAAGTGTGGTGAGTATAAATGGCGTATTGTCTGCGAGTGTGGTGATGTTCTTTTTGAGTGTGATATCTGAAGAACATGCAAGTGATGAGGTGGTTGGGTTGATGTCACAGGTACCAGATGAGTTTTGGAAGCGTGCGACGATGCCAGAGACACCACTGTTCCCTACTTGGAGTGTGTATGCGGGAGATACGACGCCTATACCGATGCGGCCTCCAGAGACAGGAGTGATACTTGGATTACCTGTTGTTGTACTGTATGTGCCAGTACCAAAGAGTACTCCTCCGATGTTGATAGCGTTTGCGGTGGCATTGGGGAGGGAGATATTGGTACCGATGATGATGTTGTTTGAGCCGATAGTGTTTGAACCACCAGTAACATCATACCCCACGCGATAACCGAAAAGATTAGAGTATGAGGCAGAGGTTGCGTAAGCACCTGCAGCTTGACCAAAGAAGTTTGAGAATTTAGCATTGGTTGCACCACTTCCTGCATTTGAGCCAATAAAGTTTGATTGTTCTGCGTTAGTTGCAAGATACCCAGCACTTGAACCAATAAAGTTTGAATTATTAGCATTGGTTGCGACTACCCCCGCATACTGACCAAAAAAGTTTGACTGTTGAGCATTAGTTGCATTTTGTCCTGCGCTTAGACCAAAAAAGTTTGAACTGTTGGCATTGATTGCTTGATACCCACTGTGAGCACCAATAAAAATTGAACTAAAGCATTCTCCGGCTGTAGGGTCACAATCGCCATTAAAACCAAAATCTGTACCTGTCTGGTAGCCACTCCTGTATCCTATAAATACAGAACTGCTTGCTTCCGCAGCGTAAGAGCCAGCTTCTTTACCAATAAATAAGGAATGATTTGCATCGGCTGCTTCATAGCCAGCATTTCCTCCAAAAAAGTTTGAGTTGTTGGCGTTGACGGCATTAAGACCTGCGCCTGCACCAAAAAAATTTGAATAT
>CAYVSW010000010.1:0-15021 GCA_964454285.1 uncultured Candidatus Saccharibacteria bacterium
CTGAGTTTATGCAAACATACAATTGGTACCAGACACTCACAAAGCCTTCTTGGGCTCCGCCATCATGGGTTTTTGGCCCGGTATGGAGCGTGCTCTATGTACTCATTTTTATCTCATTTGGCACGGTATTTCGCATGCTATATCAGAAGCAGATCCCATTTGTCGTGGCATTGCCATTTATATTGAACCTAGTATTTAACTTCAGTTTTTCATACCTGCAATTCCGTCTCCAAAACAACTACCTCGCCGCGATCGATATCCTCCTCATCCTCGGCACGCTCATCTGGGCGATACTTGCCATATACCCCCATGCCCGCTGGATAGCCTATATACAGGCGCCATACCTCCTTTGGGTGTCTTTTGCGACAGTGCTCCAGCTCACGGTGACGTATATCAATATGGGGAAATAAGGTGTATTGCAACTCATAAAAAAGGTCCCGAATAGGGCCTTTTTTCGTGGTTTTGTGGTAGAATTTAGCTACATATGAGTCTGTATGAAAAACTACAAAAAGCAACCAGTGAAGAAGATGTAAAAGATATTTACATTAAGGCACTTGGCCTTAAATCTTATAATAAAGGTCTCATTGATATTCAAACTGATGAGATTTGGTTTGAGGCAAAAATTGGTTCAAAGAATTCTAGTTATGCAATGTTTACTCAATTACTGCACTATGTGCAGGTAGCACTAGATCACGGACAGCCTATTCCACCTTTTCTTGCTGTTATAGATACAGAAAAAGCAGCTGTTATGAAAACTTCGGATGCTTTACCGTTACTTGAAAAGAAAATAATCAAATGGGGAAAATCTGCAAGTGGGTACACACAAGAAGCTCTTGATATTGTATCTGCACATATCGGAACTTATTTTATATCTTTTAAAATAAAAACTCATGAAGATGAGTTTGTTGAAACTATTAAAAATGCAATTAAAAATAATGATATTCTACGAACTCAAATTACACCAGACAATCTCAAGCAGGTGTTTGATAAATGGGTGCAGATGATAGGTCGAGAAATAAAAGATGTTGAAGAAGAAGACTACGCTCTATTATTTTTTGCAGATATTATGCATGACGGTACAGTATCTACACATAGTGATTTGCCGGCAGAATTACTTCACAAAAATAATTCACCAGTATTTAGTTTGAATGGAAAATTATATGAGCTTAATAATAAGGAGGGGTATCGTCAATTTTGGGCGATATATCATAAGCCACCAAAAGCAGAATATAGAAACTACCTCCTTGAAAGACGGGATAGCTTGATCCCTGTAGATGAGCGTAGTTTCAAAGGGGCGTATTATACGCCGCTTCATGTAGTAGATAAGGCATATGACAAACTCACAGAAACATTAGGTGATAACTGGCAGCAAGAATATATAGTATGGGATATGTGTTGTGGAGTAGGAAATCTTGAAGTAAAACATTCAAATCCTCGCAATATTTATATGAGCACTCTCGATAGTGCAGATGTAGATGTTATGCGCGCAACAAAAACTTGTGTAGCTGCACAAAAATTTCAATATGATTATTTAAATGATGATATCACTGAAGATGGAAACATTGATTACACCTTAACAAACAAAGTTCCAGAAGGTTTGCGTAAGGCTATTAAAGATGGAAAGAAAATTTTGGTATTGATAAACCCACCATATGCGGAAGCCATGAGTGCTGATAATATAGTAGATAATACAAAAGCTCAAAGTAAAAAAGATGTTTCAAAAACAAAAATAGCAAACTTAATGAGTACTCAAGGTTATGCTGTGCGTGAACTTTTTGTTCAATTTTTAGTACGTATTTCTAAAGAGATTCCAGATGCAACACTAGCAATGTTTAGTACTTTAAAATATGTAAATGCCCCCAATTTTGAACAATTCAGAAATAATTGGAACGCAGACTATAATGGTGGTTTTATAGCACCGAGCAAAGCCTTTGATGGAATTAAGGGCGATTTTCCAATCGGTTTTTTAATATGGCAAACACATCAAGATAAAAAAATAAAAACCCCTATAAAGGAAATTACACTTGAGGTCATTGATAAAGAAGCTCGTCCAATTGGAGAGAAAAAGTTTTTTAATTTAGCTAATGAAATACTTTTAGGTGATTGGATTAAAAGACCAAAAGCAAATGGTATAGATGCGATTCCATTAAAAAATGCTGTTACACCTGCTACTGTTAATAAAGATTTGCGTGGAACAAAATGGGCTGATAACGCAATAGGATGCCTTATTTTCCAAGGTAGTGATATTCAACATTCAAAAACTACAGGTTTACTATCTTCTGGTTTTGGAAGTGCTGGTAGTATTTTTATAACACCAGAAAATCTTTGGCAAGCATTAGTTATGTTTACAGTTCGTCGTATTGTAAAGCCAACATGGCAAAATGATAGAGATCAATTTTTACAACCAACAGGAGAACTAGTTGATGAATTTAAAAATGATTGTTTAGTTTGGATGTTATTTAATGGTAGTAATCTTACTGCTAGTACAAATGAACTTGAATGGAATGGTAAAAAATGGAGTATTGTAAATCACTTTATTCCGTTTAGAGAAGAAGAGGTTGGAGCAACAGACCGTTTTGAATCAGATTTTATGGTTCGATATATGGCAGATAAAAAATTCTCAGATGAGGCTATTGCTGTTTTGGAAGAGGGAAAAAAGTTATGGCAAGCATATTTCAAACATGTAGACCCACGAAATGTACGAGATGAGCTCAAACTCGATCGCGCTGATGTAGGTTGGTATCAAATTCGAAAAGCGCTACAAGCTCGAAATATAGCCGGAGATTTTGAACCTGTAAGCTTTAAATCTTTTGAAGACGCTTATAAAAAATTATCTGAAAAAATAGAACCGCAGGTATATGAATTAGGATTTTTGAGGAAGTAAATTATATATGATAATAAAAGTTTTTTACTTATTGAAACAACCTGAATACATAGCACTTCTAATTTCAGTTATTGCTGTTATTGTAAATGTTCATATTTCGAATAAAAATAGAAAACATTCTCTTGCAAAAGAAGAGTATTTCAAGTTGCAGCAAATTGTCGAAAAAATAATAGCAAAGTTGTTAATACTAGATAATGATCATGTAAAATGTAGTACATATTTAGAATTGGCACATAGAGCAAGTAATACAAAAAATTCAGTTTTCATTGATTCAAACAATACTCTTAATAAAGATGATTTTGAAAAAAATGGCGAAGATATAACAGCGTGGATAGATATTTATTTTGGAGAAATTTCTCCTGAGTGGAACACTTGCCTTGATCTAGCAAGTAAATTGCATACTCAAATATTTATATTAAGTAAAAAAATAGAGTCAAACGATCTTATTGACTGGGAAAAAGAAATTAAAGAATTTAACGACACCTCAAGGAATCTAGCTCATAAACCTAAGTTAATTGCAGACCGGCTTAAGGTAAAAGTTATAGAATATAAAATGAGTAATCTTTAAAAAACAATAACAAATCCCCTATGAATAGGGGATTTGTGAACGAGGTATACTTTTCTGTCGCTGTTGTAAAATCGCAGTTCTGACTTTAATATTCCTGTAATCTCTTTTTACTTAGCTCTACATAAACCAGTATGTTTCTTCAAGTACCTTTTTAAGTTCTTGCGGTTATAGGGCACTTAAGTACCCCGTCTGATTTTCTAAGATTGTTATTCCAGTGGAGAGGTCTAAGATTAGTTAATTCATCACTTCCACCGTTTGCTACAGCTCGAATATGATCTATCTCCCAACCTGTATTAGATTCTCTGTTCCCATACTCATTACGGTCAATCCATGCACCACAAATATCCTTTCTTCTTAGTGAGGGATCTACTCCTGGTACTACATATCCCTTATTCCAGACATGCTGTATTACTTCTTTTGATAACATATTTTAAGTTTTATTGTTTCTATCGGTCCGACTACGCCGATAATGTAATAATACATTTTTACAATAAATAATGTCAACTTGTTAATATCTGTGGATTGTGTTAATATCTCTGTATGTCTACATGGATTCAAAATAAGCGAAATATAGCAGGACTTTCACAAGAGCAGGTAGCAAAAACATTGGGGATTTCACGCCCTACGTATATAAAACTTGAGCATGGGTTGAGTAAGCCCACCGCCCAACAAAAAGAGCTTTTGGTGCAATTGTTTGGTGTCTCTACTGAAGCGTTTGAAAAAAATGCTATAGAAAAGAAAATAGTAGAAACTACCACATACGAAGTATTGGTACCAAAAGAAAATATTGATAAATTTAAACAAGTACTTTTGTATATAGTGAGTAAAGTAGGAAGTCGCCCGAATATTGGGCAGACTGCGTTGTACAAATTGTTATATTTTATCGATTTTGACTATTATGAAAAATATCAAGAATATTTGATGGGGGCTACCTATATAAAAAATACACACGGACCAAGTCCTGTTTCATTTGCAAAAATTGCAAGAGATCTAGAGCATGCAGGTGAACTTGTAGAAGTACAAAGTAAGTTTTTCAAATATGATCAAAAAAAGTATATTGCAACTAATCCACCTATAGTAGCTGCGCTCTCTGCACAAGAATTGCAGCATATAGACGAAGAGCTTGATCGCCTTGCAACAAAAACTGCAAGAGAGCTTTCTGATATGTCTCATATCGATACTCCGTGGCGAGTAGCAAAAGAAAAAGATGTTCTAAATTATAGGCATGTATTTTATCGTCCAGATGAAACATCTGTAGTAGATAGTGAGTAAATATATATGCCCGAGTTTCATCAATTACCAGAATATCAAAAAGAGCTAAAAAAGCTTTCTAAAAAATATCCAAGTGTCTCTAATGATATAGAAGATATCAAACAAGTATTACTGGCATCTCCAACAGGAATAGGAAAAAATTTTACGATAATCTCCTCAGAGAAAGACATAAAAATTGTGAAAGTTCGCATTCAATGCGCTTCTTTACGAAGTCGTACAATCCGACTTATATATGCATACCACGCAAATACTATAGAATTCATGTATATTGAACTATATTTCAAAGGTGATAAAGAAAATGAAGATAGGACTCGAATAGTAGAGTATCTAGAAAATAAATAACATGCCCGACACATCCTCAAACAGCCCCCTCCAAGGAAAAACATTAGAAGCAATACCAGTGTTCTTAGTCAGCGAGTATGGGTGGGAGGAGTTCGAGTGGAAGATCAAAATCAATTGTTTCAACGGATTAATAAGGGCTCTCGTTTTTAGTATCTAATCCTAAGTATGAAAAATTATACCTTCTATCACTACACAAGAAACTTTGCTGAAAAAATAAAAGCAGAAGGATTGAAGGTCTTAAATTGGAACGAGTATCGTTTTGAGATTTACAACAATATTCCAGAAGAATATAAGCAAGACTTTTCTTTCTTGTTAGCTGGTAATCTTTCTTTAGATTTAAAACAAAATGAGGTCCGTGAAAATCGAATTCATCTTACTACTGTAGATTATGATAATTCTCCATTACAATATTTTTATGGAGGGGAATATCTGCGAAAACTAATTGAAATTAATTATCCTGAATTAAAAGAAAATTTATTTAAGGTTTTAAAAAACATAGGAGAACCATTAAGAATAAAAATTCTTATTTCAGAATCACTAATTGATCCTATATATTTAGAAAACTTAAAACAGATAGAAGTAGGTGCTTTTAGTGGTGGAAAACATACAGATATTTACTTAAAAGAAAATATATCTTTTGACTGTATTGATGAAGTTTTAATTTTATCTATTAGTACGGACGATCCTTGCTTAACCAAAACACTGCAATAAGGAATATCGAGAGAAAAATGATAGAATAATTTTACATTGAACAAAATAAAAAATACCAATGCCGAAACAAACTGCCAAAAGAGATAATGAACAGCTATGGGAATATTGCAAAAATGAAGCCGTGGAAAAGATGGGTAAATTTTCTGCGCGAGCAATGCAGTATGCGGTGAAGCTGTACAAAGAACGTGGTGGTGGGTATGTGGGTGAAAAGTCCAAAGACAATAGCTTGGTCAAATGGACCAAAGAAGATTGGGGGTACACTGGAGCAGTGGGGCATAGCCGGTATTTACCCAAAGAAGCCAGGGCGCACCTCACGGTAGGCGAAAAGATAGCTACAGATAGAGCAAAAAACAAAGGCACCAGTGAAGGCAAACAGTGGGTCAAGCAACCAGCGGAAATTGCAAAAAAGACAGCAAAATATAGAAAAAAATAAGGTCATTTAAAGTAGTTCTTTCAAGATATGTATAGAACGTGTATACTTTATGTATAATTATACATATCTTGACTATATGTATAGAACGTGTATACTTTATGTATAATTATACATATCAAAAAAATAACTATGTTTTACAAGCTCAAAAAACCAATATCTAATAAAAAACGCAGTGAAATAATATCGTTGCTGTTTTCTGACAATCTTATTGAAACAGCAGAAATTTGGAAATTTAACAAAAAAGTTTCTGAGGATGAATACTTATATTGGGATAAAGTGCAATATAAGGAGCCAGTACCCAAGGGTGTTATAAAAGAAGACCTCTGGTTTATTATTAAATTTCTTCGTCAGACAAAAACCAACAAAACAATAATAAAAGATATCAATGGAAATTATTTTACCTGGTCAAAATTAAAATATTTTGAAGAATTCCTTCATAGAATAGATCTAAATACAGGTGGAGAAATCTTTATAGGAAGTGCAGATGCGCAAAAAATACAGAAACAAAAACTGGTAACACGAGGAATCATAGAAGAAGCTATCGCTTCTTCTCAGTTAGAAGGAGCCGCAACTAGTAGAAAAGCTGCTAAAGAGATGATTCAAGAAGGTAGAAAACCAAGAAATGAATCAGAGCAAATGATTTTAAATAATTATCACTCTCTAAGGGCAATAGAAGAAACATATAAGCACGAAAAAATGAGTATGAATCTTTTGCTTGAATTACACGCACTTACTACCAAGGATACTTTTGATTCATCGGGTGATGCTCCAAGATTGAGAAAAGAGGGAGAACCTGTTGTGGTAACCGATAAGATGACGGGGGAAATATATCACGAAGGTCCAAATGCTGATTTTGTTGCAAAAGAATTAGAGAGACTTATACAATTTGCTAATAATGAAATTGGTCAAGAAGAGTTTATTCATCCTGTAGTGCGCGCCATAATGATTCACTTTTGGATAGGATATCTACACCCCTTTACTGATGGAAACGGACGTTTTGCGAGACTATTATTTTATTGGTACCTTTTGAAAGAAGGGTATTGGGCTTTTTCTTACCTTCCTATATCAAAGGTAATTAAAAAATCTCCAATGCAGTATATTATGGCGTATGTGTATAGTGAGCAAGATGATAATGATTTGACTTATTTTATTGACTATAACTTTAGAAAAATTGAAATGGCTCTTAAGGAGTTCAATATGTATCTTAAGGAACAATCAAGTAATAATTTAAAGATGAAAAAAAATACTGAGATTAAACTAGGTTTTAATGTTCGCCAGGTTCAGTTACTTCAATATTTATTTGGTGATTCAGATACGAGAACTACTATTACTGCTCATATGAATGTGAAGCAATTATCTAGAATGACGGCATATAAGGATCTCAAAGATCTTGTGGCGAAAGGATTTTTAGAAGAAAAAAAACAAGGAAAAAATATTTACTATTATGCGACGAAAGAAGTTAAAAAACTTTTCTAAATAATATGCCAGGCTCTCCCTCAAACAACCCCCTCCAAGGAAAAACATTAGAAGCAATTCTCGTGTTTCTTGTCGAGCAGTATGGGTGGGAGGAGCTCGGGTGGAAGATCAAGATCAATTGCTTCAATGAGAATCCCAGCATCAAGTCGAGCCTCACATTCTTGCGACGTACCCCATGGGCCCGTGCCAAAGTAGAGCAGCTCTATATCCGTAGTATAAAGGGGAAAACTCGGCTGTAGGCAGTATGCCGGTGCTATACTGTATGTATAGTAGCTAATCAATTTTTATATGCAAACACTTATATTGGCGCTGCAAATCGTACTCGCACTCGGTATCTATAATGTCTGGCTCGTACGGCACAATCGCGCGACACCCTATCGCGGCGGTGGGGCAGAGAATCTGCGTGCAGAGTTTGCAGCGTATGGGCTCCCAGTGTGGATGATGTATGTAGTAGGGGGCATCAAGCTCGCTGCAGCGACAGCACTCCTCGTAGGGATATGGATCCCAATGCTCGTACCAGTGGCGGCAGCAGTGCTCGCATTCATGATGCTCGGGGCTATATCGATGCATGTCAAAATCCATGACTCGCTCAAGCAAAAAATGCCTGCTATAGCTATGCTCGCAATGGCGCTCCTGCTTGTGTATTTGGTGGTATAAGGGGGCTATATGAAAGACAATTCCTTCACAGACTATATCGTCTACGATATACTCGGCCATATAGATGGCCTCACATCGAGAGCCATGTTTGGTGGGGCGGGGATATATGTACACGGCAAGATCGTGGCTATCATCGTGAGCGGCGAGCTGTATTTCAAGGCAAATGAGGAAATGGTGGCAAAGTACACAGTCCTCGGCTGCCATCCATTTACCTATGAAAAAAATGGCAAAACAGTATCGATGAAATACATGTCTGCGACAGAGGAAATGCTCGAGGATAGGCACATGATGGAGGAGCGAGTATATGAGTCTTTGAGTTTGAGTAATAAGGAGTGATATACTTTATGTATGGATATAGCAACTAAAAATATTGCATATATAGATGGTCAAAATTTATACATGGGTACTACAAAGAGTGAGCCTAGTTGGCATATTGATTTGGTCCGCTTTCGTATTTACCTTGAGAAAAAATATAATGTAGATAAGGCTTACTATTATTTAGGATATCTGATTGATGAAAATGAAGATTTGTATGAGCAACTTCAAGCAGCAGGATTCATTGTTGTTTTTCGCGAACACAATTCTCAGATGCTTGGAAAAAAGAAGGGAAACGTAGACTCTGATATTATTTTTTCTATAATGAAGCGAATATATAAAAAAGAATCTTTTGGAAAAATTGTTCTCGTATCTGGAGATGGCGATTATAAATCTGTTGTTGATTTTCTTGTAGAAGAAGGTCGTTTGGAAAAGATCTTATTTCCAAATAAAAAATTTGCCTCTTCTTTATACAAAGCACTCGGTGGGCAATATTTTGATACGTTGGAAAATCTTGCAATAAAAGCAAAAATTCAGACCAGAAATGAAAAAGGCCCCTTAGGTAATTAGCCGTTCGGGTCCTTCTTCGTCTTAATATTACTATTATATATCAATCATTTTATAAGTCAAATTATATAAAATGCTATAATTTCTTTATGAACTATTGGCTCATAAAATCTGAAGCAGATTGCTATTCAATAGACCAGTTTCAAAAAGACAAAAAAACTGCGTGGACAGGGGTCCGCAATTACCAGGCGAGGAACTTTATGCAAAAGATGGCGGTGGGTGATGGAATACTTTTTTATCATTCAAATGGGACAAAAGAGCACCCGACTGGCGTGTATGGCACAGCAAATGTAGTGAAGCTCGCACATCCAGATGAGACCCAATTTGAAAAGGGTGGGGAGTATTTTGAGCCTCGGGCAACTCTCGAGAAACCTGTCTGGTATTGCGTAGATGTGGGTTTTGTAGAGCGGTTCAAAAATCCGGTATCGCTCACAGAGATCAAGCTCGACCCAAAGCTTACTGGGATCATGGTTGCCCAGACGGGCTCGCGGCTCTCGGTACAGCCAGTCTCAGAAAAGCATTTTGTACATATTACAAAGCTCGGGAAATAGGGTACAAAATGGTATACTACTAGCTATATGGATACAGCAAGAAAAACCGCGATAGCATGTAGTGTAATAGTTGCATTTTTTGCCAGCATATACTTTTTATACTTAGCACAAACGATACTACTGTATGTCGGGGTGGCGCTTCTTTTGGCGGTCGCGATCAACCCTGTAGTAAATAAATTGAAGCGCTTGAAGATAAATCGCGTCCTCGCATCACTGCTTTCAATTCTTCTTTTGGTAGTTATTATTGGAGGTATAGTAGCTGCTATTGTCGTCCCACTTGCAAAGCAGGGGGTAGGATTTGCGCAAAATCTTCCTATATATACACAAAATCTGCTCACCAATCCTACATTTCAAAGTCTCGATCAAAAGTACCATCTACTCGAATACATAAGCGAATTTTCTAATCATGCATCTACTATCCTCCTCGGGCAGCGCATGCGGATTGTTTCATTTGCGACAGGTACCATCCTTGCGATATCTGCGACTACTATCATCCTCGTACTCACATTCCTTTTCTTGATCGAGGGGGAGCGCATATGGAAAGGGATACTCAGCTTGCTCAATGAAAAAAATGCGAGCATCGTAGATAGGGTGGGCGGTAAGATAAGTAAAGCAATTTTGGGCTTTGTATCGGGCAATCTACTTACTAGTCTTATCGCGGGAATTGTAGCTTTTGTGACACTGTGGATACTCGGTGTCCCGTACAAATTCTCGCTCGCTGCATTGGTCGGACTTTTTGGTCTTATACCGTTTGTCGGTGTCGCCACAGCTACTATCGTAGTTGCGCTTGTAGCGCTTACAAAAAGCGCATTTGCTGCTGTTGTAGTAGTGGTGGTCATACTGATATACCAATTCCTCGAGGGGCATATTATCGCACCATTGGTGTATTCACGGTCTGTGGATCTTTCTGCGATCTTTATCGTGATTGCATCGCTTGTGGGCGCTGAGATTGCAGGTATTGCAGGGGTGCTCCTGGCTATCCCTATAGCAGCAGTGCTGCAGATCTTGGTAATAGAGATATACGAATTTTTTAGTACTAGGACTACATAAAAATTCATGGAGGATTTTGTATATACGATCAAAACTCATGCTGCATCTCGTGGGGTCAAAATAAGTGTCCGTGCAGATGGCTCTGTAGTGGTGATAAAGTCTCGTAGAGTCTCGGACTCAAAAGTACGCGAGCTCGTAGAAAATAAAAAGCCTTGGATCCTAGAAAAAATAGCCGATATGGCAGTGCGGCCAAAGAAATTGCTCGCACACTACAACACTCCCGAGCACTACAAAGACCACAAAGAAGCTGCGCGATTTTTTGTTGCGCAAAAAATCGCGCAGTGGAATAAATTTTATAATTTTCCTATAGGCAATATCGCTATCCGCAACCAAGCTACCCGCTGGGGGAGCTGCTCTCGCAAAGGCAATCTCAATTTTAATTACAAAATAATATTTCTCCCCGAGCACCTCGCAGACTATCTCGTAGTCCACGAGCTCTGTCATATCAAAGAGATGAACCATGGGCAAAAGTTTTGGGATCTTGTGGGTGAAACTATTCCTAAATACGAAACATATCGCAAAGAGCTCCAGCAGTATTAGTGGTATACTAGAATATATGAAGAAAAAATACATGGTATATCTAGCATTTACATTTATTGTACTTGCACTTGTCGCAGCTATTGGTTTTGCATTTATTAACAACCAAAAAATAGAATCACCGGTAGACGCAACAGTATTGATACCCATTGATGATGGTGACGACATGATAGAAAGTCCTGTAGTGGCTCCTACAGACTACACAAAACCGCTCGATACAAAATACGTCACCGCAGCGAGCGTCTGGCCACCAAAGGTTACCACAACTACTGGAGGCAAGCTTGTATGTAAAAAGCAAAAAGATATACAAGGTAATATGTACTGTATAGATGCACAGCCAGAAGGTGCAGCAGGGAGCACCTATACTACCTATACCTACAAGACAAAAGTAGGGGAGCAGCTCGCAAGTACTACATTTACCCTCCGCACAGTCCAGTGTATGAACTACGACGAGCCACAGCAAAGCGAATGCCGCAATGAGCAGTTAAGCTTCGATGTAGATATGCTTGCCGACGGACTCATCCACCAGCTCGTAAAATAGAGATTACAAAAAATCCCTCGTCTGAGGGATTTTTTGTAAGAGATTTATTTAACGCGCTCTACGATATTTGCAAAAGTCTTTGGACTTGTCTGTGCAATCTCAGAGAGGACTTTGCGGTCGAGCTCAACATTCTTTGCCTTGAGGGCGCCGATGAATTTTGAGTAGCTCATACCAAGGGTGCGAACTGCAGCATTGATACGTACTTCCCAGAGCGCACGCTTGTCGTTCTTTTTGTCGCGACGGTGTGCAAAGGCATATGTACCAGCATGGCTGATAGCCTCTTTTGCTTGTCTTTCTTTTGTTGAGCGACCAAAACGGTAGCCCTTTACCATAGAAAGTACTTTCTTTCTGCGTTTTAGTGCTACTTGTCCTCCTTTTACTCGTGTCATGTTATTTCTCTTAGATTAGTATTAAATTACTGGTAAATATTATTGGTGGGGGATAAAACGTCCGAGGTCTTTTGCGCTGATATTGAAATCTGCCATCTTTTTGCCAGCGAGCTGAGTAGTACGAGACTGCTTTGCGTTAAAGTGGTTGAATCCTGGCTTGCGCGCCAAAACCTTGCCAGTTCCTGTCAATTTGAGGCGTTTTGTATATGATTTGTTTGTTTTTACTGACATATTATGGTTTTTTTGCCGTTTTATCCTTTTCTATAACAACTGCCAATCCTTTTGGCGATCGTTTATATGGCTCTGCTATCTTATAGTGTTCTGTGATAAAATGCAAGACCCTGTCTAGTCTTTCTTTCAAAAAGGCGTCTTGCTGGCCTTTTGAGCGTCCTTTGAGATAAAGCTCGACTTTGATGCGATGTCCTTCCTTGAGCCAGGCGCTCGCGGTGCGAGCTTTCATCTCGAGGTCGTGGTCGCCGGTCCCTACTTTGATCTGGATAGCCTTTGTCTCAGATGGCTTTGCGCCAGACTTTGCTTTTTGGGCTTTTTTCTTTTGTTCATATAGGTATTTTCCGTATTCCATTATCTTGCAGATAGGGGGTTTTGCGGCTGGAGTGATCTCGATAAGGTCGAGCCCCATAGATTCTGCCTTTGCGAGCGCCTCTGCAATAGGCAAAACACCGAGGTTTTCACCCTCTTCGTCGATAACGCGTACTTCCTCTGCTCTGATTTGTTTGTTGATTCGTTCCTTCAAAATACGTATAGTGTTAGATGTAATATACATTATATGAAAAATCAGCTATTAAGTCAATTAATCAAAGCCCAAAAATACGCTGGCGAAACGCTTTCGGTCTTTTTGGAGCGGGTCCGCGGTGAATATGAGATCCCGGCCGGCGTCCCTATGACCTACGCCGGCCGGCTCGACCCTATGGCAAGTGGAGAGATGCTGGTGCTTGTGGGCGATACCTGCAAAGAAAAAGACGCATATCTCGGCCGAAGCAAGCAGTATGTAGTAGGAGTACTCCTCGGTGTACAGACAGACACGGCAGATATGCTCGGATTGGTAGGAAGTATTTCTTTTGTACAAAAAGAGATAGCCGATATACAAGCCGCCGTGCAAAAAATCGAAGCAATTACAAAACTCCCATACCCAGCGTATTCTTCAAAAACCGTAGGCGGGGTGCCACTGTGGGTATCTGCACGTGAGGGCAAAGAGATAGAGACTATAGAAAAAGATGTGGCACTTTCAGAAGTAGCGCTGATTGATATTCAAAAAAAGAAACTCGTAGATTGTATCGATGAAAAGATTGCGGTAATACAAAATGTGCAGGGAGACTTTCGCCAGAAAGAAATTATTGCATCATGGAAAAAAATAAAAGACGAATACCTAGATACCGAGGTGCAAATAGTACAAGTACAGCTTACTGCCACCAGTGGTGCGTATATGCGCAGCCTTGCAGAGAAAATAGGGGAGCTGCTGGGTGTGCCGGCGCTTGCGTACGGTATCGAGCGGACAAAAATTTTTGAGGAATAATATGTTGTAAATAAAAAAGCTTCACCATGTAGGTGAAGCAGTTTTTTTGGTTTTGTTTACGCAGCTATAGAGATGCTAGTAATTTTTAAATATCCCGACTGGAAGTCGGAAAGAGCTTTTTGGTCGATCACTTCGTATCCTTTTACAGCACAACCATTCTTTGTTTTTATCTCTATTGGAATAGGATTTTCTTGTATTCTCTTTACAAGAAATACTGTGTCTGAGTAGTTATTCCAGGAGACGCTTTTAAAGGTGTTATTACGAATCCTTACTGCAATAAGAGGATTTTTCTTTAAATATCTGTCTAGCATGTTAAATATGCTACCACCAGGGATTTTTTCTGGGATATCAAAATTGATAAAACCATCTTTTGCAGAAACATAAAAAGGTCGTAATTCTTCTAGGCTCACAAATGGAGCCTTACTTGGGGTTAATTTTTGTAAATAACACATAGTAAATTATTTTATTTGAATGTATTATTGCATATCTGAGAGTATTGTCAAATATAGGGTTTGGTGATAGGATGTAGAAAATATTTGTTAATCTATAAAACCCCATTAGTCTATGAGTAGTAATACAATAGAACGAGATGTAATCGTTTCTGAAAAAGAAGCAATTGCTTTTATAAAAGATTTGTTAGGTTTAGATAAAAAAATTCCTGTAGGAAGAACTTTGTTTAATCTTTGTTTTGGTAAAACAGATGGCATTGAAAAGGTTTTGGTTTATAAACAAAGTCGAGAAAAAATCGTACTGGTATTTACCAAGCTTAATTTAAAACAAAGAAAAGAAGAGTTTTTAAAGATGTGGCAGGTAGATGAGTTAGAGGCCTTTAAGATTTATCAAAAAGCTCTTTCAGATGTGAGAGAAGCTTTTGAAAACTAAATGAGCAATAGGAGATAGGGTTAGGATAGAGGGCCGTCTAGAATTTTTTTCTGGCGGCTTTTTTGTATTTGAGGGGAGGGGATGGGAATCGGTCACAAGTTACTAAGTCTTTTATTTCACAAGTTCATAAAAGCCTAAGTACTCGCGACCCCGGCTCGACTGTCCTACGGACATGTCTGCGCCTTTCGATTCCCCACGAAAGCCATGCAGATGGCTTTCTCCATCTCCACCGAAAATTCAAAAACCCGCAATTATGCGGGCTAAGAATTTTCGGTGGAGATGGGGGGAATCGAACCCCCGTGCAAGTAGTAG
>CAYVSW010000010.1:15031-18779 GCA_964454285.1 uncultured Candidatus Saccharibacteria bacterium
ATGGGGGGGGAATCGACCCACAAATCACTAAGTATATTTCCTCGCAAAAGCTCGAAATCTACAAAGTGTTCGCGGGCCCAGCTCGGCTTCGCCTGCGCTTGTTCGATTCCTCGAATGCCTCGCATTCTCTAGACTATTCACTAAAAAATACCCTACATGAAGCAGGGTATTTTTTAGTGATGTGGAGATGGGGGGAATCGAACCCCCATGCAAGTAGTAGTGCTATATAGGTCTACATACGTAGTACATGTATATGATTTAAAATATATCAGTGCCCCATGTACAGGAATGATATATTCGAGCCGTTACTTGTTTGGTGTATTGCTACGGCGAGCAATACTGCCTAGCTCGATGAATGTTGCCACAGTAGAGTATCGAGCATCGAATACTGTGACACCAGATTGACCTAAATTAGGCGAATGCTGGAGCAAAGCCAAATGCATTTGCAAATGGAGACTTTACCTTAGCGAAAGTGTTTGCACTTGTCGTATGGCTGATGATTACAGAAGATACAGCCATCTCTGGTATGCGTATATAGCACGTACTACATGTCGATGCCTAGACATCCCCGTAGTTTACAAAGATGCATGCTCTCTGGCGATATCGCGAGAGACTGCTTTTTCTTTGAGTGTGTTTCGTTTGTCAGCGAGCTTTTTACCTTTGGCGATACCGAGACTGAGCTTGATCTTGCCGGATTTATTATACAATGCAATAGGAATAAGTGCAAATCCCTTGGTGTGCGCTATCTTGTGCAGATACGCGAGCTCTTTTTTGTGTACCAAAAGTGTACGTGTACGGTACGGGTCAAAGCCTATGGCATTTTTTTCTTGCCAGGCGGGGATATGCGCGCCGAGGAGGAGTACATCTGCGCCCACGACAGATACATATGCACCAGCGAGTGAGCCATGAGATGCTTTGACAGATTTGACCTCGGTACCCAAAAGCACGAGCCCCACCTCGAGTGTGTCTTCAATGCTGAAATTCAGCCCTGCCTTTTTGTTGCGGATATATTCCATAATTACTGTATATAGTAGCATTTTTGTGTATAATATGTCTTATGCCAAAGAAAAAACCACAAAAAGCTCCCGAGGCGCAAGTGCCGCCAAAACAAAAAAACACAATACCAGGACTTCCTCCCAAAAAGTCTCTCTCTTCATATATTTTCTCTACACTTATTATATTCGGCATAATCGTTGGGCTTTTTGGCGCCGTGTCGGACTATTCAAAATCTCGCCCAAAGGCTGTGTCGCTCTCTGAAGTCGCGACTATGGTACAAGGTGGGGAGATAAAGGCTATTGCAGTGGATGACCAGAGTCTCAGTATTACAAAAAATGACAATACGACCCTTATTTCAAAAAAAGAGGCAAATAGCTCGCTCGTAGAGACGCTTGTCGCATACGGAGTACCGCAAGAAAAAATAGCAAAAGTGAATATCAGTGTCGTGGTGCCGAGCGCATTTCTTTCTTTCCTCGGTGCGGCGCTTCCTATATTGCTCCCTATTGGGGTGATTGTCTTTCTCTTTTTTATGCTTACCAAAAATGCAAAAGGCGCAGGGGCACAAGCATTTACCTTTGGGCAATCAAAAGCGCGCATCACCGATCCAAATGATGAAAAAAATAAAGTCACTTTCAAGGATGTGGCAGGTGCACGCGAGGCAAAAGAAGAGCTCGCAGAGGTAGTAGACTTTTTGAAGAATCCAAAAAAGTTCCTCGATATTGGCGCAAAGATCCCGAAAGGGGTGCTCCTCTCTGGAGCGCCAGGTACAGGGAAGACGCTCCTTGCTCGTGCAGTAGCAGGGGAAGCAGGGGTGCCGTTTTTCCATCTATCGGGTAGTGAATTTGTAGAGATGTTTGTGGGAGTAGGTGCAAGCCGTGTGCGTGATCTTTTCAAGATGGCAAAGCGTGCAGCGCCATCGATCATATTTATCGATGAGATAGATGCTGTAGGGCGCGCACGTGGTTCTGGTACTGGCGGTGGAAATGACGAACGCGAGCAGACGCTCAACCAAATCCTCGTAGAGATGGATGGCTTTGAGCCGACAAACAAAGTGATCGTGATGGCAGCGACAAACCGTGGCGATGTGCTCGATAGTGCACTCCTTCGTCCAGGAAGATTTGATCGCCGTGTGCAGCTCGATCTCCCAGATCGTAGAGATAGACAAGAGATCCTCGAAGTACATGCAAAAGAAAAGCCGTTTGCAGAGGATGTAAATCTCGTAGTGATCGCAGAAAGAACACCAGGATTTTCTGGCGCAGACCTTTCGTCGCTTATGAATGAGGGTGCAATCCTCGCAGCTCGTGAGAACCGCAAAAAGATACTCCAGCTCGACCTCGTACGTTCAATAGAGAAAGTAATGATGGGTCCAGAGCGCAAGAGCCACCTCATCACTAAACACGAAAAAGATATCGTCGCATACCACGAGGCAGGGCACGCACTCGTAGCATCAGTACTCCCAGATGCAGACCCAGTACACAAGATATCTATCATTGCGCGTGGATCAGCAGGAGGCTTCACCATGAAGCTCCCGCTCGAAGAAAAGCGTCTCAATAGCAGCAAGGAATTCCTTGATGATCTCGCTATGTCTATGGGCGGCTACGCTGCAGAGAAATTGGTCTTTGGTGATATCACTACTGGCCCATCGGGAGATCTACAATCTTCTGCAAACCTCGCACGCGCTATGGTGACCAAATGGGGGATGAGTGAGCGCGTAGGCCCAGTGGCACTCCAAAACGGCATAGACTATTCAGAAAAAATATCTGATGCAGTAGATAGTGAAGTAGAGCGCATCATGAAAGAAGCTCGCGATCGTGCGACCGAGGTACTCACAAAACACCGAGGCGTGCTCGATGTTATTGCGAAAAAACTTATTGAAGTGGAAACACTTGAGCAATCAGACTACGAAGAGATTCTCGTAGCACACGGAATCCCGCTCAAGAAAAAAGAAGACTAGATAGCTCTGTCAGTGCCGACTTCGGCGAGCTTTGATTCAAAGCTTTCGAGGATTTCGTAATTCCAGGTGATAGCTTCATTTGCAAGCTCGAGGAGACTTTCATTGCCGAGTGCTTCTGCTGCGCCGCGGACTATTGCAAAGTGTACAATAGCTGCGCCATAGAAAAAACCACTCCATTCAAATATCTCTACAGGATTACTCCACTGATCACCGATATACATCTCGCGCATTGCAGTGAGCTTATCGCCAGTTTTTGTGGCTTTTGCTTCTGTCACCGCCGCCATATCACTACCTGCCACGATGTGGAGGAGGGCTTCTTTGTAGAGGGTGTTTTTTTCGATAATATCGAGCGCGAGTGCATCACCGAGGTGTGCTGCGAGGATATCACCACCTTTTGCAAGGGTATCGCTCCCCACAGTGCAAAACGCTACTACTTCGCCAATCTTTTTTGCTGTAAATTCATTGATATTCATATGGAGATAGTGTATCATAGCTTTTAGTAAAGCTAAGTAAAAGCTTTTAAACCAAACTGTCTTTAGCTGTTTTGGTTATATAAACAGTACAAAAGCTTACAATATACAACCGTCTTTAGCTCAGTTGGTTAGAGCACAGAGCTTATACCTCTGGGGTCCATGGTTCGAATCCATGAAGACGGACAATAGATACTCCACGGAGGTACTTGACATTTATGTTCAAATATGCTATCATATAATTAAATTAAACAATTAAAAAAACAGGCAGTATTTGCCACAAGAACGAAAGTTCTTTAAAAATTAAATAAATAAAAATGAAAAAAAT
>CAYVSW010000011.1:0-15745 GCA_964454285.1 uncultured Candidatus Saccharibacteria bacterium
GAACGCTAGGTATTTTGTTGGAAAAAAGTTCGCGCAAATGATATAATTAGTTCACCACAAAAACTTGACATATATTTTGTATATGATATTATTATCATAAATAAAAATAATTAAAATGGAAAAGAGTAATCACCTAATCCGTCTTGTTCTTAATGAAGGCAAGAAAACAGTTTCTCTGTTTTATAGAAAAACTAAAAAAAACCCAGAAAAAGCTGGGGGTATCTTTGGAACACGTTCTGAAGTATCTGCTAAAATAATTTTGTTATATGGCTCTGAAGAAATTACCAAGGACGGGACAGAAGAATTCAACAAGCTTTTCAAAGCAAAAGAATTTGACATTATACCCCTTGGTATAGATATGAAAAAAAAAGAAAAAAGCCTGCTTGCTAAAATAAAAAAAGTAAAGTAGCAAACGCAATAAAATCCACTGAACATGTTCAGTGGATTTTTATATACAAAAAAACCGCTTGTCACCCTGCAAGTGACGAAGCGGTTTTGTTCAACCATTACTAAGAACCCATTAAATTTAAAACCTGATTATACTATACACCCAAAATCTATAAAAGTCAAGCTACTGGGTTTTGACCCACACGTACAAATCCTCGATTGCTTTTACTGCGTCTCCTGCAGCTATGTTGTTTTGGTGGTAGCGGATATTGGTAATATCCCCAGCTGCCCAGATACCAGATGTGCTGGTGCGCTGTGTCCATGGGTCTATAGTAATCTTGCCAGCAGGGTCTACCTCTACGATATCGCCGAGGAAGCCGCCATTTGAGATCTGGCCTATCTCTACGAATATACCAGAAGCGTTCAATGTCTCATCCTGGCCGGTGTCTGTATGAGTGATAGTGATACCAGAGACAAATTGCTCGCCAAGGATCTCTTTTGGTACTACATTGGTGAGGATGGTGACATTTGGAGTGTTGCGGATTTTCTCTACAGTGATCTCGTCTGCACGGAAATTAGAGGTGCGGTTTATGAGGGTGACGCTCTTGCAATATGCAGCGAGCTGGGCGACGCTTTCAAATGCAGCATTGCCGCCACCAATCACCACTACATCCATACCACCAAAAAGTGGCCCATCGCATGAGGCACAGTAGGTGAGACCCTTGTGCTCGAGGCGGTCTGCACCAGGGACCTGGAGCTTGCGGCGACTAGAGCCTGCGGTGATGAGGACAGTCTTTGCGACGATAGTCTCGCCAGTAGAGAGGGTAGCAGAGAAGCCCTCAGCGCTCTTTGCAAGGCCGGTGACAGTGGGACCCTCCATGATAGTCACAAACTCACCTTTGTACTCCTCTACGTGCATTTTGAGCGACTTTGCGAGGTCATTACCAGAGATATGCGGGGTGCCAATCCAGTTTTGGATATCCTCTGATACGACAGATTGCCCGCCGAATTCTGGGGTGACAAGTACAGTGTGCAATTGCTTGCGTGCAGCGTACACTGCTGCTGCGCATCCTGCGGGACCTCCGCCTATAATAAGTGTGTCGTATGTCATATGAGAGAATTATAGCATACAAAAAATCTCCAGTTTTATGGAGATTTTTTAGAGATTATTTCTTATTCTGATTTCTGCGGAGGAATGCTGGTATTGTGCCCCAGTCTTCTTCGCCATCCTCGGTGTCTTCTACGACAGGCTCATCTTTTGATTCTACTTTTTGAATCATCGGAGCTGGAGCGTCCTTTTTCTCAGGCTGTGCTGCTGCCATAGGAGCTGCTGCTGGTGCTACAGGTTCTGAACGAGTGAAGAGCTGGTTTGCACTAAAGAGATTTGATTTTTTGCTCACATCAGTAGGGAAGCCAGTCGCGATCACCGTGATCTTGAGTTCACCTTTCTTCATGCGTTCGTCAAAGATAGTACCGATGATCACACGTGCGTCTTTGTCGATAGACTCGGTGATAACCTTTGCTGCATCTTGGAACTCGCTCATGATGAGGTCGTCATTTGATGAAATAGCAAAGAGTACACCTTTTGCACCATTGATAGAGATATCGAGGAGTGGAGAGTTGATAGCCTGTATAGCTGCCTTTTCTGCACGGCCGTCGCCTGCAGCGTATCCCACACCCATGAGTGCAGTACCTGCGTCGGTGAGGACGCTCTTCATATCGGCAAAGTCTACGTTAATTATTCCAGGAGAAGAGATGAGCTCAGAGATACCTTCTACAGCCTGGAGGAGTACTTCATCGCATTTTGCAAATGCGTCTTTGAATGTTGTGTCCTTGCCAGCGAGTGCGAGGAGGCGGTCGTTTGGAATGATGATAATAGCATCTACTTCAGCTTCGAGCTCTTCGATACCTTGCTCTGCTATTTTCATGCGCTGGTTGCCTTCAAAGAAAAACGGCTTTGTGATCACCGCTACAGTGAGGATACCCTGCTCCTTTGCTGCACGCGCTACCACTGGAGCTGCTCCTGTACCAGTACCACCGCCCATACCACATGCGATAAATACCATATCTGCACCTTTGATAGCGTCTTGGATCTCTGCTTTTGTCTCCTCTGCAGCGCGCGCGCCCATATCTGGGTTGCCACCAGCACCAAGCCCTTTGGTGAGGTTCTTTCCGAGATGGATTTTCTTTTCAGCGAGAGATTTGTGCAAATCTTGCACATCGGTGTTCATAGCGATGAATTCAACACTACGCACTTTGTTGCTGATCATGTGGTTTATAGCGTTTCCACCAGAACCACCGACTCCGATGACTTTGATGCGTGCTGCTGTTTCTATTTCTGGGCTTAGTTTGGGCATGGGTATCTATAACTATCGTATTACTGTTATACGGGTATAGTATCCCAAAAGGCCAAAAAAGGGAATAGGGCTCTTTTTATTGACAATATCTACATTTGTGCTATGTTATATACAAATAAATTATTTAAAATGAAAAAATATGTAATGTTGACGATCCTAATCGTCGGTTTGTATTCTTGCAAGGAAGAAGATAAAGCGAGCACAGTACAAAGTATTCTCACGGGGGTGCATCCTTTACGTAAAATGCAACAAGTTGCTTCTTCAGAAGTATCACAAGGCTCTTTTTTTATTTGGTCTGCTAGTTATAAACAAGAGCAGGAAATGCGAATATGCTTTGCTTGGAAAATGAATGATAGTACGTATGCGTTATCATCATTACCATTCGAAAGGTTTCGTATCAGGTTTGACAGTACAGCAATTATACCAACGATAAAATTTAGTTGGAATCAAAACTATACGTATACTGTAAGTGATGATATAGCAGATATAATAAAAAGTTATGTTACTTATGCTGAAATCTCAGTGAGAGAACAAGATTGGCAACCAGGTATTGTACTTCCAATGAATGATACTGTTGTAAATAAGATAGCGAAATAAGGTATATAAAGCGGGTTTTTTTATAAAGACTCGCTTTTTTATTTTATGGCATCAATTGTCTGAAAAAGTCTTTGATTGCGGCGAGGATGCCGTCGCTTTGTTCTTTTGAAGGTTTTTTATTTTTGCCAAATGAGCCTGCACTGCGTTGCGCTGCACCAAATGCTACGAGGAGCTGCGAATCTTTTGTCGGGCCTTTTTTTGTAGTGAGCTCGAGTGTACCGATGCGTACGGGGAGCTTGAGCGCAGATTTTGCAATACCCTCTACAGACTCCATATAGCTCCCGCCGCCGATGATAATAGCGCCAGCCGGGAGCAGGCCACTTCTGCCGAGCTTCTTTAGATATTTTTCTATAATTTCAAATATATCGGTAATGCGCGCATCGATGATTTCGTCGAGCTTGCGCTTTGGGATAGACTGGAAGCTCAAATTGCCGAGCTTCATGCTCTCTGCTTCTTCTGGGGGGATACGGAGCCCGAGTGCGATGTCTTTGGTGATAGAGAGTGCGCCGATATTGAATACGTGGAGCGCGGTAGGGAGGTTGTTTTCAAACATTGCGAGCGATACTGTCTCTGCACCGATATCGATAAGTGCACAACCCAAGTTGCGCTGAAGATCGGTGAGGAGGAGACTACTCGGCGCGAGTGGGCTCGCGACATAGTTTGCTACTTTGACCCCCGCACTCTCTACAGTGTCTATCATATCTTCGAGATGCTGGGTAAAGCAGAGTATAAAAAATACTTTTACCTCTATCTTGAGTCCTGTGATACCTTCGGGACGGCCCGAGAGCTCCTTGCCATCTATTTTGAAATTGACAGGGAATGCATGGAGGATAGTTTTGTTTTTGAGGTCGAGTGTATTTTCAGCTTCGCTGATAGCTTTTTCTATATCAAAACTACTGATCACCCCATCTGCACGAGAGACCACAGAGTTGCCCACAGCATAGTCTGAAGAAAGGCCGATACCGCCAATAGCCAGCACGACCTCTTTTATCTTTGTATTGCTTTGTACTTGTGCTGCAGTGATCGCTTTCTTGGTGCTTTCTATTGCAGCGTCTTTATCTACCACATATCCCTGGCGTACTCCACGAGTGTCCGCATATCCAACCCCTACTATTTGTGACTGATCACATACCACTACGCGAGTGAGTGTTGTCCCTATATCAATGCCGACGGTTGTTTGTTGCTTCATGTGGTGTATGTACGAAACGATTCATAAAAAATGTTTCCTTAGCTTCCATTGTACTACCATGTTCCATTCCTTTCAAATGCAGCATGCTGTGAATAATTAAAAAAACAATATAGTCGTCATAACTTGTGCAAAATTTGTGCCACTCACGATGTGCAACAGTGCGACAAATAAAAAGTTCACCAGCTGTTTTTGTCATCGGAAAAGAGAGTGTGTTGGGGATGTAGTTTTTGTCGCGGTATTGTTTGTTGAGTTGTTGTGCAACCTTGGGACCAACAAAAGAAATAGAGAGCTCGTAGCCTTTGCCGAGTATTGCTTCTTTTATATCCAAAAACGGCACCTTTGGGAGGGAGCCGTTTGCGGAGATAGTGAGATTGTGATACTCAGCTGTCATATTTTTTTGATTACATCTTTCCGAGCTTTTTGAGTTTTTCAACTTCTGCACGGCGAGTGAGCTTTTTGAGCGCGAGTTTCTTTTGTGAAAGCTTACTCATGTCGCGCTCGCTGTAGCGATTGCCTTTTATCTTTGGAATGATACCACTTTCCTGGATCTTTCTTGTAAAACGGCGAAGTACGCTCTGTGCGTTCTCAGTCGGGTTCTTTTTGATTTCTATATTAGTCATTGGCATGGGTACAATACTACCACAGGGTATGATTTTTTACAACAACCTACGGGGATTGCGCTCTATGGCGTATTGCGGCGAGATAGCAAGGAGAAAATCCTTTATTTCAGCGCCCCGCTCCTCCATATATGCATCGGTGGTCTTGAGTATAGAGGTGATAGATATTTTTTCACCAAAATCACTAAATTCTTTTTTGCTTTGGATGGTGCATTTGATCTCGAGGTGCGCAAAGAACTCCGCGAGAGATTTTTTTATAGACTCTTCTTTGTTTTTGTAGGTACTGATAGATATTTTGTGGAGCGTCGCATAGGGTGGGTACTCGAGCTTCTCGCGGATGGTGAGCTCGTCGGTGATGAGTGCTTGGATTTTTTTGTTTTGCAATTGTTCGATGATCGGGAGCTCTGGGTTGCGAGTGCAGAGGATGAGCTCTGCTTTTGCAGCAGCCGCCATGGTGGTGACCACATCGAGCATGTCTTCGACGGTAGTGTATGAGGGGATCTGTATGAGTCTATCGAAAAATGGGATAGCGCAGTAATCAAATTTTGGCAGATACGGGAGGAGCTTTTTTGTACCGATGTATATGCTGTAGTCTTGTTTCTCTGATTTTTGTATGTAGCCTTGGATTGTCTTTTCATCGGGGCTGTGGGTATTGTCTACTATGTATACGTGGTCCTTGTCTGCGTATTCGAGTATTTCGCTGTAGAGTGCATCGCTCCCTACTGCAAAAGGTGAGATATTCCATGAATGACAGAGTGTGCAATTGGTCTCGCTCGGGTATGTACGCTCGCAATTGGTACAGACGAATATGCGCTCAGAGTTTCTATCTTTTGGTGTCTTGTATGTGAGCTTAAGTGGCAATTTGCAGTGGCTGCATTCGAGGATACTTTTGCAATCGCGGCACATAGAGATAGGTGCAAAGCCTTTTTGATTTGCATATATAAAGAGCGTCTTTTTATGTTTGATGCAGTATGCTGCGAGCTCGATTATCTCTGCCGGCAATGTGCCGGTTTGCTTTTGTATCTCGACGATTTGGATATTCTCTGGGGTGAGGTGGCGCGGGAGCGACATATCCATCTGCGCGAGGATATCAAAAGAAGGCATACTAGAGCCATAGATGAGCGGTACCCCACGCTCTTTTGTATAGAGCGCAATACAAAATCGCATATCGATACTATATCGGTCGCGCGATATATAGAGGGTGCTTTGCTGGTTTTCTAAGATCAGTACACCAATATCTGCACGAGGGAGCGCAAAAAAAGATGGCGTCACGACAAAAACTTTTGGCGCGTGCATACTTTCTAATTGTGTATAAAAGTGCGTGATATCCTTTTTCTTTTTTTCGCTATGGAGTACGAGGACGCGGTCTTCGATACCAGGAGCGAGGAGCTCGCCCCACATATCTGCTTCGAGGATAGTCGGTACGACGAGTACAATACTTTTTTTCTTTGCCATGTATTCGCGGATAGTACGCTTGTGGAGTGCGGCGCGCTCTTCGAGTGTATCTATTGCTAGCTCTACGGTGTGCTCGCTAGGAATTTCTTCGATTGGGAGTATTTTTTGTGTTGCGATATTTTCTGTATGCGCATTTGCAATAAAAATCTCTGGGATAAAAAGCCGCGCAATACTCGCACTCGGTACACACAAGCTATTGCTCACTTGCTCGATGCTTTTTGCAATACTGCTAAATGTAGAAGTGGTAGAAATGACCGATTTTATTTTTTTGTAATTAAAGCTCGCCCCGCGGACTTCCTGGCGCATTTCTACGAGCGATCTGCATGCCATGACAATCCCATATAGTGAGCCATTTTTAAAAGGAGCCTCTACAATGCTGCCCACCGGGACCGCATCTTTGTGGTAGTAGGAGAGGATATCGAAGGGGATTCCTCGCTTGATAGGGATGATTTCTAGGATATACATGATTTTGAGTTATACCGTATATACTATACTATTCTAATACAGTATGTGGAAATTCCTCACCAACAAGAAAATAGGTATAGATCTCGGTACTGCAAATACCGTGGTTTTTACCCTTGAAGACGGTATTGTGGTAGACGAGCCGACAATAGTCGCAATAGATGTGGTCAATAAAAAAATTGAAGCCATAGGGAGCGCTGCAAAAGAAATGATCGGCAAGACACCAGATGCAGTGCGCATATACCGCCCGCTCCAGGATGGCGCAATAGCAGACTACCGTACCGCGCGCGCAATACTCAAATCTGTGATCGAGCGCGCAGTGGGCCGCAATTATTTTTTCAAGCCAGATGTGCTCGTATCGGTGCCAGCTGGTATCACGAGTACCGAGCGTCGCGCAGTGATCGAGGCGACAAAGAGCGCAGGAGCGCGTAGTGTAATACTCGTAAAAGAGCCAATCCTCGCCGCACTCGGTGCAGGAGTACCTATCAATGAATCCAAAGGGCACATGCTGGTGGATATCGGTGGTGGTACTACTGATGTCGCAGTTATCTCGCTCGGAGGGGTCGTCGCAAGTACATCGGTCAAATGCGCAGGGACCAAGATAGACCAAGCGATCATAGACTATATCCGCAAGCAGTACGATGTGCTCATTGGCGACAAGAGCGCAGAGGATATCAAGCAGCGAGTCGCTTCCGCTCTCTCTATTTCTCCTGATATTTCAGAAGATGTAAATGGTCGCGATATTATCACTGGGCTCCCGCGCACCGTGTCTATCTCTACCAATGAGCTCGTCAAAGTCCTCGACCCACAGTACAAGCAGATAGTGAAGGCTATCAAAGACGTCCTCGAGCAGACACCTCCTGAGCTCGCAAGCGATATCATAGACTACGGTATCGTGATGACTGGCGGATCTTCACAATTAAAAAATCTCCCCGAGCTTATCAAGCAGCAGACTGGTGTCTCTGTACGCGTCGCAGATGAGCCGCTCTATGCGGTGGCAAAAGGCACTGGCGTACTCCTCGCACACTTTGGCGAATACCAGCGATCGATACTCTCAAAGCGCTAGTCTGCTATACTAGGATTCATGTTTGAGCAATTAGCATCGTATGAACCGCAGCATACATTCCTCGTACAGGGGACTGATGCACTTTTTAATTCCTACACCGCAGAGCTCATATCTCGGGGTTGTGCCCTCTATGCAAAAAATCTCGCACGTCTCACCGTAGACGATGCTACCGATATGCGCGAATTCATCATGGCAGAGACCGGCGAGCCACAGTATTGCGTGGTGTATTTTTCTGCATTTACTGGAGGAGCGTCTGAGATACTCCTCAAAATCCTCGAAGAGCCGCCACTAGAAGCGCGCATCGTGCTCATCACGCCATATCCATACCTTGTGCCACAGACGATACGCTCGAGAGTGCGCGTGGTGACAAATTTTGGCAGTACAGGGGAGCGAGTAGTGATAGACAAAAAGAATATCAAAGAATTGCTCGAGGTAGCATTGGGAGATGAAAAAGAAGAATCTGCTATCCGTCGTGAGCGAGCCCTCTTTTTCCTCGACACCTTGGAGTATTCATTTCACAAAGATCTTGCAAAGGCAAAGCTCATATACGATGCAAAAGACTTGCTACTAAAAGGTAATCTACCATCCAAACAGGTACTCGAATATATAACTACAGTAGTGATTTAATAATACCGTTTAATGCCTAATCTTGAGTATTCGTGCTTGAGATTTTTTTTATTCTCTATTTTTTATGGTACAATCACACTATATGTATAACGTAGAACAAACTAAAAAGAATTTAGCAGCGTGTGAGGAATGGCTTTCAAAAGAATACAGCCAGCTCCACACAGGGCGTGCAGCGCCAGTGCTCCTCGACGGTGTCGCAGTAGAGGCATATGGGAGCTTCCAGCCGATCAAAAACGTGGCATCGGTCACTATAGAAGACCCAAAAACACTTCGTGTGCTCCCATGGGACAAGACTGTGATGAAAGACATTGAGCGTGCGCTCCATGCGGCAAACCTCGGCTTTTCTATATCAGTAGATGATGCAGGTATCCGTGTGATCATCCCAGCACTCACTACAGAGAGTCGCACTCGCATGGTGAAGCTCGCAAAAGAAAAGATGGAGGAGTCGCGTATCGCAGTGCGCAAAGTACGCGAAGCCAGCCTCGATGAGCTCAAAGGTGCAGGCCTCCCAGAGGATGCGCTCGCTCGTGGCAAAGACGATATACAAAAGGTAGTAGATAGTACCAATGCAAACCTCGAAGCTATCTTTGCAAAAAAAGAAGCAGAGATCCTTTCATAATATATGATAGCGACTATCCTCATTTTCATCGCAGTACTTTTTGTGGTTGTTGTTGTACACGAATTTGGCCACTATATTGCTGCAAAAAAGAGCGGCATGCTCGTGAGTGAATTTGCTTTTGGTATGGGGCCGAGACTCTTTTCATTTACAAAAGGTGAGACACGCTATGCAATACGGGCATTTCCAGTAGGAGGCTTTGTAAAAATAGCAGGCGAGAATGAAGGCGAGGAGGGTGTCCCACAAGAGCGCCAATTTGAATACGCTCGCTGGTACAAAAAAATACTTGTATTGATTGCGGGAGTTATCGGCAATGTACTCCTCGGCTTTGTACTCTTTTTCTTTTCATTTACTGCGGGGCTTCCTGCAGCGAGCAATACTGGCGCGCCGACTATCATAAGTATCTCTCCAGGGAGCCCTGCTGCAAAGGCTGACCTCCGCGTGGGAGATGTAGTGCAAGGCTTCGGCATTGGCGGCAAAAACAAAATCGCTGTCATAGATACTGAGCATGTACGCACATACCTCCAGTCGCAAAAAGGCGATGTCACTATCTCTGTACTTCGCGGCGATACACTCCTACAAAAAAGCATCACGCCTACAATAGAGATAAATGGTAATGTAAAGATTGGTCTTGCGATAGACACTATTACAAATACAAAATCTAGCGCCAAAGAAGCATTTGTACTCGCATATCATCGGACTATAGATGTTTTGCGCCAGCTTTTCCAGGTGATAGGTACGCTCGTATCAGGGATTTTCCACCACAAAGCCTCTGGTGCGTCGGATCTCGTAGGTCCTGTAGGGATAGCAAGCGAGCTCGGTGGGGCGAGAGTCTTTGGCTTTGGCTACATACTCGCATTTGCCGGGCTTATATCGCTCAATCTCGCTGTACTCAATATTTTACCATTTCCAGCACTCGATGGAGGACGTCTTTTTGTGGTGATTATTGAGACTATCATCGGGCGTAGATTGCCTAAAAAAGCTATACAAATCATACATACTATTGGATTTATCATCCTCCTCGGGCTCATCTTGACCCTCACATTCAAAGACATCATAAAACTGTTCTAATAGATATTGACAAGAATTTGACTTTTTATGTATGTATGATAGTATGTCTATATATTCTTAAATAAATAATTATGGCAGTCATTAATTTCAAACCAAAACAAGTTTCAAAAAGACTCCTCAGTAATCTGCAGGATCGTTCGCACGATATCATCACGCACCGCTATGGGCTCACTGATGACGCACAATCAAAGACACTCGAAGCTATAGGAAAAAAGTACGGCATCACTCGTGAGCGCGTACGTCAGATCGAAAATGCGGCTCTTACTGCCATCCGCAAGAGCGATTCTTTCAAAGCAGAGACAAAGACCTTCATTGAACTCAAGGATCTCATGGAGTCTATGGGTGCGCTCGTACACGAAGACGACTTCCTCGCTGCTATCTCAAAAGACAAGGCGGTGCAAAATCACATCCACTTTTATCTCGTACTCGGAAATGAATTCAAGAAATTGAAAGAAGACGACAACTTTGCTGCACGCTGGACTATCGACGAAAATCTCTCAGAGGTTGTTCACGAAGCTATCCACTCTGTATACAAAAATCTCAGTGACAAAGAACTCCTTACAGAAAATGACCTCGTAAATCGCTTCCTCAAGGAATTGAAGAATGTAGCAGAGCAATACAAAAACGAAGAGATCGCTCGTCGCTGGATGTCTGTATCAAAGAAGATTGGTAAAAACCCACTCGGTGAATGGGGCCCAGCAGACTCACAAAATATCAAAACTCGTGGTATCAAAGACTATGCATTCCTCATGATGCGCAAGCATGGCTCTCCAATGCACTTCAGAGAAGTAGCAAAGGCTATCCAAGATACATTTGGCAAAAAGACTCATATTGCGACTACGCACAATGAGCTCATCAAAGACGACCGTTTTGTACTCGTAGGACGCGGATACTATGCACTCTCAGAATGGGGCTACAAGCCAGGTGTTGTACGTGATGTGATCAAAGATATTCTCAAAAAAGAAGGACCGCTCACAAAAGAAGATGTTATCGACCGCGTACTCAAAGAGCGTTTCCTCAAGAAAAACACTATCCTTGTAAACCTCCAGAACCCAAAGTACTTCAAAAAATTAGAAGACGGCAAATATAGCGCACTCGTATAATATATGGCAGACGCTCCAAAAGATGGCGGTGGCGGACTAGGGTTTATAGAAATAACTGTCGGGCTGTTTATATTGCTCGCACTTCTTTCTGGTGGGCTCAAAGGGGGTACTAATCCAAGTACTGATGCAAATGGCAATCAGGTAGTAAATACAAATACACTCACGTCTACGCTCGATACTGCTGGTAGCTGCTCGATAGTGCTCAATACTCCAATAGGTTTTCAATTTGTTGGCGAAAAGTACATGAAAGTACAAGGTAAATTGACCAACTGCACGACCAATGACACACAGACCGCATTTTTCCTCCAAGTGCTCGATGCAAACGGCGTCCCCGTGAGCGACTATATTCCAGTGGGTATTGTAGAGAACAACGGCATTGAAATAATCTTTAATACAACAATCAGCTTCTTGAATACTCCTCGCACTAAAAAGGGAACTGCTGTATTTACACCAAATGTACAAGGGGTGAGTACATCACAAGCACTCAAGGTGCCGGTAGTATTTCGTAAATAACACATCTTCAAAAAAATCTCAGTTGAGATTTTTTTTGTTTTAGGTGCGAATATTTTGAGAGGTGATATAATTGTTGCAATGGATGCTATACCAATCGGAGCGATACTTTCTCAAATAGTGGTCTTTCTTGTGATACCTTTTTTGGTTGTCATACTTTTTAATTTGTGGGTGCATTACAAAAACATGTTGTTTATTAAATCTGTTGATTGGGTGCTCCTTGAAATAGTACCACCAAAAGAAGTACATAAATCTCCAGAAGCAATGGAACTCGTATTAAACGCGCTCTACGGTGGCGGCTTTGGTAATTGGTACGAAAAATACTGGAAAGGCGAGCTCGCACAATACTACTCACTTGAGATTGTTTCTATTGAAGGCAAAATTCACTACTACGTACGCATTGCTCGCAAATTCAAAAAAGTATTTGAGGCACAGCTGTATTCACAATATCCGCAAGCGCAAGTAATAGAGCAATCTATAGACTACACGACACTCGTTCCTAATTTCAAAAAAGACGACTGGGGGTACAATATGTTTGGTTACAATGTAGAGCTCAATAAAGATGAAGTAATTCCTATCAAAAGTTATGTAGACTTTGGCATGGATAGGGCAGTAGGGAGTCTCGACGAAGAGCAGCGCATAGACCCTATGTCGCCAATGCTTGAGATTATGGGCTCTATTGGTATTGGTGAGCAGATTTGGTTCCAAATCAATATGCGCCAAGATATCAAGCGCTTTACTATTAAAAACAAAGATGGTAAAGAAGAAGGTGGGCAAAGCTGGAAGAAAAAAGCAGATGAGGTGGTAGACGGCCTACGCAAAAAAGTAAATCCACCCGATAAAGATGGCAAGATTACTTTCAATACACCATCAAAAGGGCAGCTCCTCGCTATCGAATCCATCGAGCGCAACAAAAACAAAAATGCATTTGAATGTGGTATCCGTGTGATATATGTTGCCAAAAAAGAACACTCAAAAGGAGACAGTATTGGTGCATTTACTGCAATACTTCGTGCATTTGCAAGTGATGATTTGAACTCATTTAAAATGAGTGGTGTAACAAAACCAGATGCAGAGCCATGGAAAGATATTTTTGGTAAAAAATTATTAAAAAAGAAAAAAGATCTTATGGATGATTACCAAGGACGCGATTTTTTCTACGGTGGTTTCAATTTTAAAAAAATTAAATCGTATTTTAATCATCCTGCAAATATGGGGAACAAACCCTTTTTACTAACCACAGAAGAGCTCGCAACACTCTTTCATCTCCCTGGTCGTGTGATAGAGACTCCTTCATTTACTCGATTGGATTCTACAAAAGCAGAGCCGCCAGCAAACCTTCCTATATAATATGCGTTTATTTTTTAGATTTATTTTATGTTGCATCTTGGTACTTGGAGGAGTGTTTTTCTTGTCACTTCCACCGAGTGACGCACCAGATACATATACGCTTTCTGTAGAGCGGGGGGATACACTCGGCAGTGTAGGAGACAAGCTGGTACTAGCGCGTGCAATACACTCAAAGACACTCTTTGTTGTGTATGCGCGAGTGCTCGGCAATGAGCGTATTATTATCCCTGGTGAATACGTATTCAAAAAGCCGGCTATGACCTATAGCTACGCACTGCGTGTGATGGGAGGTATCTTTGGTATACAACGCACGCGCATTTTGATTCCAGAGGGAAGTACCAATGTACAGATAGCCGGGATAGTCGCAAAAAATTTCCCCACTATCTCTGAGGTTGACTTTGCATCTGCAATAAAGGGAAAAGAAGGATATCTTTTTCCAGATACATATGCATTTTTCCCAAGTGTCAGCAAAGAAGAAATAATTGCGCGTATAGAGGAGAACTTTAATTACAAATTAGGATTTTTTGATACTCGCATACGCCAGTCTGGGTATACAAAGCTCGAGATACTCACTATGGCGTCAATACTCGAAAAAGAGGCGTATGGCGATATAGACAGAGATGTGATATCAGGTATTCTTTGGAAGCGCTTGCGAATAGGGATGCCGCTCCAAGTAGACGCATCGACACTTTTTGCAAACCCTTTTGATACCTACAAAAACAAAGGACTCCCCCCAGCACCAATCAACAACCCTGGAGCAAAAGCAATAGAAGCAGCGCTTGCGCCCAAAGATTCGCCATATTTGTATTATTTACATGACAAGTCTGGTAAGGTACACTACGCAAGGTCTTATGCAGAACATAAAAGAAATATAGAGCTCTATTTACGATAATTATGATACTTACACAACCTATCGCTTTTGTTGACATAGAAACAACAGGACTTGATACTGAAAAACATGAAATAATAGAACTCGGTGTTGTAATCGCAAAAATGAAAGATGGCGTATTCACCGTGACAGACAAACTCGATGTAAAGATCCAGCCAAAGCATATAGAAAATGCCGACCCTGTCGCACTGCGGGTCAATGGCTACAATGAAGGCGACTGGCTTTTTGGTACCAGTATCGAAGAAGCCCTCAAGAGCTTTGTAGAGAAGACTGATGGTGCGATATTTACGGCCCACAATATGGCATTTGACTATGGCTTCGTAGAGGCGAATTTGAAGCGATACAATATCCCGCATACCATGCACTACCACAAGCTCGATACTATATCAGTGGCATTTGGTGTACTCCAGAATAGTAATGACGATATAGGTAAATATTCACTCCGCGTACTGTGCGAAAAATACGGCATCATCAATCCACACGCCCACAGCGCCTATGCAGATGCGTATGCAACATACGAGGTGTTCAAGAAATTACTTAATCTGAAGTAGAATATGCTAGTATGGTTTTGTGAGTAATAAAACTAAGCAACAAACTAAAGTTTTTGTAGGCGTATCAGGCGGGGTGGACTCGTCTGTGGTCGCATATATACTCAAAAAACAAGGATATAATGTCCAGGGTATTTTTGTGAAGACGTGGAGCCCAGACTGGCTGCCATGTACCTGGGTAGACGAAAAGCGCGATGCGATGCGCGTGTGTGCACATCTGGACATCCCATTTCACTTCCTCGATGCGTCAGACGAATACGAAAAAGGTGTGGCAGAGTATATGATCGCAGAATACCGTGCAGGCCGCACACCAAATCCAGACGTACTCTGCAACCGCGTGATCAAGTTTGGCGCGATGTGGCAGTATGCAAAAGCGCATGGTGCAGACTTTGTCGCGACTGGCCACTACGCATCTACCGATGGAGCATTTTTATACAAAGGGGTAGATATTTCAAAAGACCAATCATATTTCCTTTGGATGGTTACCAAAGAAGAATTGGAGCATATTTTGCTCCCACTAGGAGAGCTCCAAAAGTCTGAAGTGCGCAAGATTGCGCGCCATGCAGGACTTTTTACTACCACCAAAAAAGACAGCCAGGGGATTTGCTTCCTCGGTGATATAGATATGAAGGATTTCCTTGGGCACTATATACAGGAGAAAGAGGGAAAAGTATTCAATATAAAAGGCGAAGTAATTGGCACTCACACTGGCGTATGGTTCTATACCCTTGGCACACGGCACGGATTTACTATCAATAAAAAAACTCCAAACGATGGCGCGTACTATGTAGTCGCAAAGGATATAAGCCAAAACACCATCACTGTAGACCAAGACATCGCTATATATACCAAAAACAAAACAGCGACAGGGCTCACTCTTCGCGAGACAAATTATTTTGTA
>CAYVSW010000011.1:15845-17772 GCA_964454285.1 uncultured Candidatus Saccharibacteria bacterium
CACAAGACAGCAGGTATCCGCACCTATGCGACTATCTCTATGGGCTCTGCGCTCTTTGTGATTATTTCGCAGTCTGTCGCGACTATGACAGCTGGGAGTTTTGACCCACTCCGTATGGCGGCACAGATCGTATCTGCTGCAGGCTTCCTCGGCGCAGGGGTGATCCTCCACAGAGATAACCAAACCCTCGGTATGACTACTGCGAGCGGCCTCTGGGCTTCGGCTGGTATCGGTATGGCATGTGGCTTTGGCCTCTACAAGCTCGCAGCATTTGCGACCCTCGCTATACTTTTTATATTTGTAGTACTTTGGTTTATCGAAAGCTGGATAGAAAAAATGGAAGGCAAGAAAAAAGAGCCAATGCTCTAATCTTTACTTTTTCTGCTAGGGGTGTATATTTGTAAAAACATACACTATGAGTACTATAACAATTGATTTAGAAAACATAATTTTTCAAGTCAAAAAGACTTTTGAACAACAATTAAAGCAAACCAAAAATCTTACTATTCTAATTATTACAGATAGAGTAGAACTTGAAGATTTTCTTGAAAACAAAAGACCAGTCCTTGAAGAATCTAAGAAAAGAGTATTGATAGAGACTATCAATAAAGACGCCCCAAATACCTATATTGGGTATATAGGTGAAGAAGATATTGTTACAGAAAGGGCAGATCCTACACCTGTAGACATATTTTGTAAAATACACGCTCGGGGTGTCTTCAAAATAGAAGAAATTGTTTTCTCGTAAGAAAGATTAAAAGCGCGACCACAAGCGCTTTTTTTATTTACCTTTTTTTGCTACAGTAGTACTTATGACAAGCGCAGATATACGAAAACGATTTTTAGACTTCTTTGCAAAGCGTGAGCACGCCGTGCTTCCAAGTGCGTCTTTGGTACCCAAAAACGACCCTTCAGTACTCTTTAATACTGCTGGTATGCAGCCACTCGTGCCATATCTGATGGGCGAGAAGCACCCACTCGGCAATCGCCTTGCAAGCTGCCAAAAATGCGTACGCACGGGAGATATCGAAGATGTCGGTGATGCGCGCCACCTTACTTTTTTTGAAATGCTCGGCAACTGGTCTTTGGGAGATCCTGCCTCGCCTGACGGCGTCGGACAAGGCGGGTATTTCAAAGAAGATGCTATCAAATGGAGCTACGAATTCCTCACATCAAAAGAAGAAGGGCTCGGCCTCGATCCAGCACGCCTCTATGTGACAGTATTTGAAGGCGATGAAGACGCTCCTCGCGATATGGAAGCAGTAGCTATCTGGAAGCAGTACATCCCAGAGCACCGCATATATTTCCTCCCAAAAAAGAACAACTGGTGGAGCCCAGGGGACAATGGCCCATGTGGACCAGACACAGAGATGTTTTATGATGTCACTCCAGAAGGTCTCGGCGATATGAGCCATGAGCAGTATGTGGCAGCAGACGATGCTGGCCAGGTAGTAGAGATCTGGAACGATGTCTTCATGCAATTCGAAAAGAAAGATGGTGCTGTTGTAGGCCAATTGTCACAAAAAAATGTAGACACAGGATCGGGCCTAGAGCGTGTATCTATGATCGTACAAGGCAAAGACAATGTATACGAGGCAGATATGTTTGCACCCGTAATGAATGCTATAAAGGCAGCTGCGACCAGCTACAACGAACGCAGTGCACGTATCGTGGCAGACCATGCTCGCAGCGCTATGTTTATGATAAGCGATGGCGTAACACCAGCAAACAAAGACCAGGGGTATATCCTCCGTCGGCTCATACGCCGCGGCGTGATGCAGGCCCGCAATCTTGGCCTACCACAAAACTTTATGTCGGGTGTTGTAGAGCACTTTGTACCTATATACCTCTCTACATACCCAGAGCTCGATATAGCACTCGTAACTGCAAAAATAAAAGAAGAGGAAGATAAGTTTTCAAAAACCCT
>CAYVSW010000012.1:0-3854 GCA_964454285.1 uncultured Candidatus Saccharibacteria bacterium
CTTTTGTCTCTTTCATCACCATACCGACGAGTGCTTGGAGTACTACCTCTTTGCCAGCTTTGTAGTCTGCCACAAGCTTTTCATTTGCGTCTATTACAGCCTGTACTATAGGGACAAGTGCTTCGGTGTTGTTTTGCTGGAGAAGACCATGTGTTTCTGCGAGCAGTCTTGGAGATTCATCTAGTGTAGTAGAAATTCTAGTTAATATATCTTTTGCCCCTCTAGATGTAAGCTCGCTGTTTTTTACCATTTCTATAAGTTCTGCAAAGTTTTTAACAGATGGAAGTTTGATATTTACCTCCAATTTTTGTAAGGCTAAGTAAGTCAGAAATAATATAATTAGAAGCTGTTTGAGCAAAAACTAAATCTTTTCCATTTACAACTTTTTCAAAATAGTCTGAAAGAATTTTATCTTGCAAATATATTTCTATATGCTCCTCTTTCAACCCAAAGTCTTTTGCATAGCGTGCACGCTTTGCCACAGGGAGCTCTGGGAGCTCTTTTTTCATAGTCTCCATATCAAACATTTTTGAAAGATAGAATTTTGGAATATCTGGATCTGGGAAATACCGATAGTCATTTGCATTCTCTTTTGAACGCTGTGAAAAAGTACTCTGCTTGTTTTCATCCCAGCCGCGAGTCTCCTGTACTATTTCGTCCTCTCGTCCCGCTTCATAAAGCGCCTCCATACGAGCGAGCTCATACGCGATAGCTTTTTCTACTGTTTTAAATGAGTTCAGGTTTTTTACCTCTACTTTTGTACCAAATTTATTTGGGTCTTTTGAAAGCGAGATATTTGGCTCTACGCGCATCTCCCCTTTTTCGAGGTTTGCTTCAGATACACCAAGCGTACGAAGAAGTAGCTGCAATTCGCGTGCAAAGTTTGCAGCGTCTGCTGCACTGTGGATCACAGGCTCTGTCACCATCTCCATGAGCGCTACACCTGCACGGTTGTAGTCTACGAGTGAAAAGTCTCCTCTATCGTGCTTTGAGAGGCCTGTGTCTTCTTCGAGGTGGATACGAGTGATAGCAAAGCCATTCAAATTACCCCCACGTACGATAGGATATTTGTACTGTGAGATCTGGTACCCTTTTGGAATATCTGGATAAAAGTAATTCTTGCGGTCAAATTCTGTAAAGTCTGCAATGTTTGAGCCGAGTGCGAGCCCTACTTGGATCACCTTTTTGATAGCCTCTTTATTTGGTACTGGGAGCGTACCTGGGTGCGCCATACACACCGGGCAGATATTGGTATTTGCTACAGTCTCGTCTGGGTTGTTCAAACAGCCACAAAACATCTTGCTTTTTGTGTTTAGCTCTGCGTGTATTTCTAGTCCGATTGTTGCGTAATATTTTGGCTCCATAATCCCTATACTATAGCATGTTTTATCCGATCGATTCTTCTTGTTTCAAAAGCTTTATAAGCTCATCTTTAAATACTTTTACACCTACTTCATCAAAGAGTGTCACGGTGTAGATTTTTTTGCCGAGTTTTTCAAATTTCTTTTTTGCCGCATCAACAGCCTGCTCATCTACTACATCTGTCTTTGTGAGGAGTATAATCTCTTCTTTTTCCAAAAGCTCTGGGTTGAATTTGCCGAGCTCATCGCGGATAGTCTCGTATGCTTTCATCATCGCTGCAGCTGAGCCGTGCTCAAAAGACACCAAATGAAGGAGTACTTTGGTCTTTGTAATATGACGGAGAAATTTGTGGCCGAGGCCTTTGCCTGCACTTGCGCCTTCAATGATCCCTGGTACATCGGCAATGATAAATCCGTACAAGTCGCCGAGGTTTGGATCGATAGTAGTAAATGGATAGTCGCCGATTTTTGCCTCTGCATTGGTGAGGGCGTTTAGGAGTGAAGATTTGCCAGCATTAGGAAACCCGAGCAATCCTACATCTGCGATGAGCGATACTTCTATATGGAGCTCACAAGACTCACCCTCTTTACCAAGTGTTGCCTCCTGAGGGGTCTGATTTGTAGAGCTCTTGAAGTGCTCATTGCCGTAGCCGCCCTGGCCACCTTTGAGGAGCTTCACTTCTTGTCCTTCTTTTACGAGGTCCCAGACCATGCCAGTAGTAGTATTTGTCACGCGTGAGCCTATTGGGAAATCTATGTACAAATTTTTACCATTTGCACCAGTGAGACTCTTGTGGTCGCCTGGTACGCCATTTTCTGCAAAAAATTCTTTTTTGCCGCGATATTGGTCGAGGACGCGCAGGCTACGCACTGCACGGATATATACATCTGCACCACGCCCTCCATTGCCGCCACTTGGGCCGCCTTTAGGGATGAATTTTTCGCGTCTCCAGCGTACGACACCATCGCCACCCTTTCCTGCTGTTGCTTTTATTGTGATCTCATCGAGAAATGCCATAATGCACACACTATAGCACGATTTTATGGTTTAGCCTATTGTAGGCTGAGTATTTTTCATAAACTCCAACACCTTTTCTATACATGGAGCTACTTGTATTTTTTCTCCATTCTCAGATTTGAAATTCGCGCCAGATGCTCTATCGTGCCCGCCGCCGATATTTTGCATCTCGGCAAATATACGCACATTCACACTACCTGCGAGCGAGCGGCTAGACATACGCACGCCGCCATCACTGCGCGGAGAAAATACAAATCCCCAAGCCTGCCCCTGTATGCGCGGCAAGTACTGCCCCATATATATGTGGCTGGCTGCAGACATATCTTCATCTGAGAAATTATTTTTTTCCATAAAGTCTCTATCAACAAAGCTATACTGTAGACTAGGCCACTGCTCTATATCTACATAGGTAGTGTTTTTTACGAATTCCTGCAAAAGCGGCATGATATTTTTTGTGATAGTACGATATCGAGAAAGAAAACTATCGATGCGAATATTCCCTACTTCTACGAGCTTTTTTACAATACTAAAAACTTCTGTCTGGTGCGCATCTATATGCGTGAGATTGCCAGTATCCCCGAGTATACCGAGGAGGAATATCTCTGCGAGGTCTTTGTCTAAATATGCTTCACCAACGAGCGCAGTGTATACAAGCTCTGCATTAGACGAATACGCTGACACGATGAGCCCACAAGTAAAATCGTCTGGCGTAGAGCCATGGTGATCTATGCAGAGGCGTACTGGGATATTTTTTATTGCGTCTGGGTTTTTTGACACGCGTCCAAAGCCGCTCACATCAAGCGTGATAAGCGTATCTACACCTGCAATATGGTCTGCAAGGTCTGCTACAAAATTGATCTTTTCGAAATTATAAAAAATACTATATTTCTCTATACGCTCTCCTGTATAGATAATCTGTATATCCTTTGCGGGATATTTTTTTGTGAGGATTGTGTAGGTAGAGAGCACCGATGCGATAGAGTCGTCATCTGGCGAGACATGCGCCGTGATCACTATTTTCTCCCCTTTTTCTATATATTCCCAAAAAGACTTTTGAAAGTCTGCGAGTTGTGCGATATCGTATATCATTTATGTATTAGTCGATGAATTTGCTAACGATCCAGTTGATAACAGAAATCACCAATGCACCAATAACAGCACTAGTAAATGATGTCACAGTGAAGCCTTTGATAATCTGCCCTACAAACCAAAAGAATGCACCATTTATGATGAGCGAGAAAAGACCCAACGTGAGGATATTTATAGGAAGCGTGAGAATACTAATGATAGGCCCCACTACCATATTGAGAAATGCAAGTGTCGCAGCAACGATGACTGCAGTGAGCACAGAGCCCACAGTGATACCCGATACAAAGTATGGGAGTGCAAATATTGCGAGCGTTGTGATGAACCAGCGAAGTAAAATCATGATACTAGTATACAGCTTTAAAATAATTCTTCAATAATTTTCTTTA
>CAYVSW010000012.1:3954-17241 GCA_964454285.1 uncultured Candidatus Saccharibacteria bacterium
ATGCTCGCAAAAGAAGACATCGTACCCAAAAATTATATCTGTACCCTCCGCCTCGCGCGATACCTCGATACCGAGAATACACTCCCCCAGTACAAGCTCCAATACTTGCGATACAAGCTCGAGATAGACATAGAAGCCCAAGCCCACGATGCGCTCGGCGATGTACTCGTACTCGAAGCTATCTTTGCCCGCCTCGAAAAGAAATTCCTCGACAAGCACAGCCAAGATGAAGCTGCTGCGCTTGCAGAGATGATCGAAGTCTCAAGCAGGCCCTCGCTCCTCCGTATCTTTGGCTTTGGTAAATACAAAGACATGAAAGTCGCAGATGCATTTGCAAAAGACCCAGGGTATTTCGAATGGCTATTGCGCGAGAAAAAAGCAAACAACCCAGACGACGAAGACTGGATCTATACACTTGAGCATTATTTGCAGGGTAAATAAAAAAAGAAAGCAGTTACAAAATGTAACTGCTTTTTTATTGGAATATTTTAATACGGTTGTATTCCACCACCTTTTAATGAATTCTCTTTAGCTATTTCTTTGTCCATATCTCTTTGAAACTGAACAACCATAGCTCCCCAGATTACAAAGATAGCCCAAACGGCATAATAACTCATACCTGAAGTGTTAAAATGCACATTTATTTTGAAATTAAAGAAAAACCACCAAGTAGCTATCATATTACATACAATAAATAATAATCCAGTGACACCACTTACAGCTATCCAAATACTAGAGATGTTTCTTACCTTTTTACAAAAATAAGTAAGAAGAGCGATCATTCCTATAAAAATAATCCAAACAATACCGTTCCCCCAAAATGGATCTAGGTTTCCTTGTGCTGTCTGTATTTTTTTTAAAAGAAAAGCCCAACGATAGTAAATAACGTCCGCTGATATTTGTTTTAATGGGTTGAATAAAACAGCCAATTGTAAAAGAATAAATGGCAGCAAGCTTATTGCTGCAAATAACGCAAATAACATTGTTTTTAGATTTTTCATCTTTTTTAAGTTTTTATTATAATAGCATATTTGATTGATAAGTCAATATTTATACAAGAGCCGCTAGATTTAGTACAATACATCCATGCAAACAATACTTATAATAATGGGGGTGCTTTTGGGTGGCGGGGTCGTGTATTTTATAACCAGCAAAAAAAGCGACTCGGCAGCGCCCGATGCGAGCCAGACAGGATTTTCACTCCTCATGCAGCAAGTGCAGGAGCTCCAAAAGACCGTAGACCAAAAACTCGGCGACACTGAAAAAAGCATGCGCGAGAGCATGATGCACCAGAGCAACCAAAGTGCGCAGATCATCGGCGACATCACCGAGCGCCTCGCTCGCCTCGACGAAGGCAACAAGCAAGTGCTCGGCTTTGCAGAAGGGCTCGCACAGCTCCAGGATATTTTGAAAAATCCAAAACAACGTGGTGTCCTCGGCGAATACTACCTCGAGACACTTCTCAAAAATGTACTCCCCCCTGCGAGCTATCAGATGCAGTATGGCTTCCCCGATGGCAATATCGTAGACGCAGTGGTTTTTGTAAAAGATAAGATAATCCCTATCGATTCAAAATTCTCTCTCGAGAATTACAATCGCATGGCAGAAGAAAAAGAGCCGATGCGCAAAAAAGACCTCGCAAAAGTATTTGAAAACGACCTCAAAAACCGCATCACTGAAACTGCTAAATACATCAAGCCCGAAAATGGCACTATGGAATTTGCATTCATGTTTATCCCCCACGAGGCTATCTACTACGATCTACTCGTAGGTACTGTGGGTGCAGGTGAAGATACAGAAAACTTGATCCAGCGCGCAGCATCAAAATACAAAGTGATCATCGTATCGCCCACATCTTTTCTCGCATACCTCCAGACCGTACTCCAAGGCCTCAAAGCAATGCAGATAGAAGAGAGCGCAAAGGAGATCAAAAAGCGTGTCGAAGAGCTCGGCAAGCATCTCAAAGCCCACGAGGAATACCACAATAAAATAGGTACCACGCTCGGTACAGTGATCAACCACTACAACACTGCATCAAAAGAGCTCCGCAAAGTAGACAAAGACGTGCTCCGCATCACTGGCGCGTCAGATGGCATAGACCCGATACTCGTAGAGGCAAGCATAGAGCGCACGAGCGAATAAATACATTTAGAAATTACTATTGTTGATTGCTATATTGTTTGCTTGCTATACTAAGATTGATCGTTGTCGGCGTAGGGACATCACTACCCGAGCTCATGACTTCAGTAGTCGCCGCTCGCAAAGGGCAATCTGATCTCGCTGTAGGCAATATCATAGGATCAAATATATTCAATATACTCTGGATACTTGGTATCACCTCAGTGCTCATACCACTCCCCGTCTCTCCTATTGCACGACAAGATATCGCTATATCGCTTGTAGTAACACTAATACTCATCATATCTATACTTTGTATTGGCAAACGTAGACATATCACCTGGTATGAAGGTGTTGGAATGCTTGCGCTATATGCTGGGTATATCGCATATGCTGCAATGAGATAATAACCCCCTTGAGAACTCAATCACAAAAATCTTTTTGATGAACTTTCTACAACAGACATACTAGACAGGCTTGGGAAGTTTTGTAAAAAATCGGAAAACTCACTCCGTTGCCGGCAGATGCAGTAGCGCTTTGTTGTTCTAGCCAGTATGGTTCGTATATAGAGTATGAGAGGAGGTTTCCTTGGGTGTCGGTGGTTACCTCTGATGATGAGAGGTATTTGGTGAAGATGTTTGTGATGTCGGGATTTTTGGTATTTATTTTAATCCAAAGAATTGCCTTTCTTCTTGGGGGATACTGTTAACAGAATTATAAATTTCTACTTTCTTTGTTAAAGTATTAAACTTTGAATACTGGATCAAACCTCTACCATCTTTCATGCTTTCATTTTCATCATATATATATATATATAAAATTTCCATTGTAGATATATAACCATCCATTATAATACTTAATTTGATTGTAATGATCTACTGTAACAACATTTCCAGTCAATAAGAGTGGATTATCTTCAGTTTTAATCCATACCCTTGAGTCATCATATGATTCTGATATTACAGTATTCTCATAACATCTAATCGGGGGTATCGCCCATTTAGAGTAATCAATTTTACAACTATGACTAGGTGGAAGATCTTTTCCTGAATTTAAAATTAAATACCGCCCTATCCCTATAGAAATAATAAAAAGTAAAATTAGTTTTTTCATATAATTATTTGTTTTTACTCTTAGTTTTATACGTAACCGAATAGTTATAAGGACTTATAGCTCCTGTCTTTTGAGAAATGGCTGCGGCATTGTTTAATGTATTAAAAACAGGGGAACTTTTATATCCTTTTGTTGTTGTATTACTTTCGTAATTATATGTGTCTGACAATTTCACTGTAATCTCTCCTGTTTTTTTATCTCCTTGTAAATTAAGGTTTGCTTTACCTATGGCGGTAAATAAGTCTCCTTTTTCGTTTTTAAAATCAAGATCTTTATATGTATAACCAGAGCCATAAACCTCTTTTTCTTTAGATTGCAGAACTTTTTGAATTTCTCCTTTTAAGTAAATAGAATTTCTTAACGAGTCTACTATATTTCCATAGCTTGATTGATTAGCTTCATTTATACAAAGTGATTATGGGTTTATAGATAAGCTATGATTCATAAGTGCTTGTGATACTGGCCTTTGTGAACCAATAATATTGTAGTTACCAAGAATATGGGAGCCGGCTGCCCAGAATCCTGCTTGCACCATGGTCGCTATAGATCTGTTTAAAAGAGCTAAAGAAATTGTGGATGCAAACATAATGATCTTTTGCGAAACAGCGAAGTCAAGGTTTGAGAAGTGTACAGAATTTGATTTCAGAAAAAAAATTTGTCCTTGATTTTATTCAATGAGTAATTTATGACAACAAGAAAGTTATCGTACAAGGTAAAATACCTTTATAGATGAAGTCGAGAGAAAATTCATTAAATCAAGAAGATGGGTTTATTGAGTTTTCTATAAACAAATACATCAATTAACTCAGATATTTTATTTTAACACTCTTATTTCAAATTCAATTTTGTTAATCTTATTTTTTAAATTAAAGACATCTTCCATTGATCCCTTAAATTCAATAGATACCTTTTCTGAATTAAGCCAAATGACATTTAAATCACTTGAGTGGTCACCTTTTAATACAACTATTTTATTACTAGAATGAGTGTCTATATCAATTAAAGATAAATGTGTTGAATAATCAGTTGTTGCACCACAGTCCCAGATAGAAGCTTCAATTTTTATTCGATTATTGTCAGATAAAAATTCTTTAGCCATTTTAGAACCACAATCACCTAGTAAATTAAATCTACCTTTAAAAATAAATGCAGCTAAAACTAAGGTTGAAACAATGATTATTGTGATTAATATTTTTTTGTTCATAAATAATTTTATCTATTTCTATATAAATTAATACCCCTCATAATATCAGACTGATCTCTTGGGTCATCCCCATAAAATCCTTTTCTCCATTCTGGCTGTGAAGTTCTATCACGAATTTGCGCAGAACCTGCTTCTTGCAGGAGAATACTTGGTACTCCCCAAAATGCAGCATTACCTACATATCCATAATGTATATTGGCAGGACTATCTGATCTTATTTTATCTGCATTAAAGACAAAACCATCTATGTAAGTTTTTGAACTGTATTCAGAATTATTCTTTAGATCCCAAGGACCATTATTCTTTACTTGACTTCTAAAGTAAAGTGGATTATTAATTTTCCAATCGGATGAATTTTTTTTCCATTAACGAATTCAAACTAGAAGTAATATCTGGTATCTTCTCATTAGGAATAAGTGTCTGCCCAACAGTAATTTTATTTGCATCTTTTATGCCGTTTAGCTTCGCAACTTGTGGAACAGAATAATTAGTACCATTGTTTGTATTTAAGATATTCGTAATCTTTGATAAAGTATCGCCTTTCTCTACTGCTCCAGTCTTTATATTAAACAATCCACTTGGGTCTGATCTATTAATTGGATTGTTTCTTGCATAACTATATGAGTTTTGGGTCTGAGGATCAGTAAGAAATAAAGTGTAAATAGTAGCCCCAAACCCATTTGGATTTATAAACACCGGATCTTCACTAAGGAACTGTCCATACATACTATCATAATATCGGGCGTTGAGATATGAGAGGTTTGTGGGGTCGGTGTATTCCCCTATGTAGCCTTTGTGGATAGTTGCATTAGGGTTTTGTTGTTCTAATCCGTATGGTTCGTATATAGAATATGAGAGGAGGTTTCCTTGGGTGTCGGTGGTTGCTTCTGATGATGAGAGGTAGTTGGTGAAGATGTTTGTGATGTCGGAGGTTTTGGTATTTATTTTAATCCAAAGAAGTGTCTTTCTTCTTGTGGGATATTCCTTTTATTATTATAGATAACTAATTCTTTTGTTTTGGTGTTGATTTTTGAGTAACGTACTATTTTATCAACTTTTACATCTTTGTTATTTATAAACATTGAGTAGTAGTGTCCATTTTTAATATAAATATACATCTGATTGTAATATAAATCTTTATAACTAGAAACATTAACTAAAATACTTGAAAGTAATGCATCACTTAATGTTTCTACCCATATACCTTTCTCTCCAAAAGAAAAACCAACTGTTGTGTTGTAATAACAATAATCTGGATGTTGTTGCCATTCTGTGTAATTAACTAGACAAGTATCATTCGGCGGTAAACTTATATTATTTTTTGTATACCAGTAAATGGCTAGTATTACCATGATAAAAATTGTTGTAAATATTAGTAGTTTTTTCATATAATTATTTGTTTTTACTTTTAGTTTTATACGTAACCGAATAGTTATAAGGACTTATAGCTCCTGTCTTTTGAGAAATGGCTGCGGCATTGTTTAATGTATTAAAAACCGGAGAACTTTTATATCCTTTTACTGTTGAATTAGTTTCATAATTATACGTGTCTGACAATTTCACTGTAATCTCCCCCGTCTTTTTATCTCCTTGTAGATTAAGATTTGCTTTGCCTATAGCGGTAAACAAATCAGGATCTTTACTTTTTGCAAAATCTAAATCTGCACTAGTAAACCCTTTACTAGAAAATATTTCCTTGTTGTTATTCTTAAGAGCGTCACCTATTGCTTTACCTAAATAACTAGAATTTTTTAGTGCATCCACTACGTTACCATACTTAGATTGATTTGACTCATCTATAGATAGATTGCTAGGATTAATACTCAGACTTCTCATCATAAATGCTTCAGATACAGGTCTTTGTGAGCCTATAATATTGTAGTTACCAAGCATATATGAGCCAGCTGCCCACAGTCCTGCTTGCACGATGGTCGCTATAGGTCTGTTTAAAAGAGCTTCGGTACTAATTCTTCCGCTTGTATCTGATGCATTTATCGGGTTATTTCCTGCATAAGAATAGCTATTTTGTAATTGTGGATTTAACAATACTGATCTTCCGTCTTCTGTAATTCCTAATTCCCAAAACACCGGATCTTCACTAAGGAACTGTCCATACATAGTATCATAATATCGGGCGTTGAGATATGAGAGGTTTGTGGGGTCGGTGTATTCCCCTATGTAGCCTTTGTGGATAGTTGCATTAGGGTTTTGTTGTTCTAATCCGTATGGTTCGTATATAGAATATGAGAGGAGGTTTCCTTGGGTGTCGGTGGTTGCTTCTGATGATGAGAGGTAGTTGGTGAAGATGTTTGTGATGTCGGAGGTTTGAGTATCTGTCTGCCCAATAAGTGTACTGCCGAGATATATATATTTTGTATACGTATTTGTACTATTGTCATACATAGTGTATTTGTTTGGGAACATCGTATCTGTAGTGTCTTCTACACGAACACGGCTGCCCGCATCATCATATGTATAGAGGGCGCTATAGACACTGTCTTTGTATGATGCCAGTTCATTTTTATATGTGTATGAATATATCTTTTTGCCGAAACTTGTCCTGTTGCCATTTTTGTCATAAGTGATAGGAGTCGCATCAATAGCAATAGGGGCATGTGGGTGCGTTTTGTATGTATATAGCGTTTTATTGTTAGAGGTGACTGAACCTACTGGACTATACGTGTAGACATGACTATATCGAGTATTTCCTTGGGCATCTACAGACTCTGCGCTGATAAGTCGGAGTAAGTCATCGTACACATACTGTACTTTTTCTTCATACCCAGAAACGGCTGTATCTTTTTGAATTATGAGACCTCGGGAGTCATAGGTATAGGTAGTGTCTTGTACGGTGCCGCTTGGGGTTGTTGTTATTTGTTTTGTAAGTTGATAGAGCTTGAGTGGATCATAGGCATGATATGTAGTAACACCATTTACTCTCTCTATATATGTTGGGGCCCCAATATCATTGTAAGAAATATTTTGTATAAAATGCTTACCATCAACAAATACCTGTACCGGTCCTTGGGCACCATACATGTAAGTAATAGCAACACCGCTCGGGTATACAATAGCTATAGTATTGCCTTGTAAATCATAGGTGTATTTTGTACTAAATGGTATCTTGTCGATACTTATTGTTTCTGTACCAACACTTCCTGTGGCTGTGTATTCATAGTCTTTTTGTACAGTATCTCGAATTATAGTACATATTTTTCCTATACCATTTGTACACGTATCATACATATATACTATATCTTTTTGAGGTGTTTTTGTACTATCTTCAAAAGTCTTACGATTACTTTTGTCATATCCAAAATACACTACGACTCCTGATGGATAGCGCATCTGAGTCATATTTCCTGCGTCATCGTATTGATATCTGTATATCCCAGCAGTGCTCCCTATTGGATGAATATCTTCCGCAGAAAGACGTCGATTCTGCATGTCGTAAGTGAATGAACGCACATTTCCAAGCGCATCAATAATACCAATTAGATTATCTCTTATGTCATACTCATACCGAGTAATGTATTGCTTACCATTGTCGTACTCTCCTACTGCAACCAGATTACCAAACGCATCAGACATAGTATCTTTTTGTACCCCAGCATGATCCCAGGTGTGTGTAGTGAGTCCGTTATATGCTTTTTTTGTAACTCCTGTTACATTTTGTGAGTGTATAATACGTCCAAGTGCATCATATGTATTTGTTGTATAAAGTTCTGTTTGAGTAGTAATTGGATATCGCACATCTGAGCCAACAGATACAGGAAGTGTCTGTATTGCAGCAAGGCCTTCTGGTGTATATTTTGTCCAACTAGTTACAAAATCTTTATCTGTTTGTGTATTTTTTTGAACCTGTCTATCAAACCCATCCAGATATATCGTATTTATAGTACTGTTACCTTGATCACGATACTGCACAGTTTGTATAAAACGTGCACCAGGTGTATCGTCGTATGTTGTCGCAGATTGGAGCGCAGGTGCTGCAGTTTGTGGATCTGGAGTTGTTGTAGTGAGGGTGCGGCCAAGCGGGTCGTAGGTGTAGGTAGTAGTATTGTTATTTTGGTCAACTATCGAAAGCGGCTTCCCGATACTATAGTCATATGTCGCACGTATTGTATGGCCAATTGGATTTGTGGTCTGTATAGGATACAATCCGTGAGTATCGTATGTGTATGTTGTTGTATTGCCGAGACCATCTGTACTACTTGTCATAACACCAAACAATGGATCGTATATGTATGACTGCTTTATAAATACTCCGGGTTCTACTGCCTGCTCTGTTGCTGTTATACTTGCATTACGCAATACTCCAAACGGCATTGTATCGTAATAATACTTTGTAATCTCCGCAACAGTACCCTTTTTATCTTTATGTATTATTTCACTTGGTGCGCGTATAGTGCCAGTCGTATCTACTGCATAGGTATAGCGAGTTACTCGTGCGGTATCAGCAGTATCGTCTGAAAAATCCCCCTCATCATCGCCAAACACTTTTCCATATTTTGTTTCTGTTTGCACATCCCCTGTTTCGTCCTCATATGTATATGAGGTTGCAGTATCAACTGGTGTTTTGTCATAAAGTCGTGCCAATACAGAAATTGGTCGTACATGGGTACCTCCAAAACGAGTATTTGCTCCATCCCATTTAGTATATGTAGTTTTCATTATTGCGCCATTTAAATCGGCTATATCTTCTCTATATGCGCGCCCTATTTTTGCACGGCTATCTTTATATAATCCTGGCGCGCTTCCCACGCCACTACCTGTGTGATAATACGTGGCGACTGTCTTTGTGCTCGTACTATCTACCACTGTACCAAAGCCGGCAAATTTTCTATCTGTTGGTTGGTCTGGGTCGAAATAATATGTACCATCTTTATAAGTATAGGTATGGGTATTTACCTGCCCTGTTGCAGGGTCTGTCTCAGTCATAGTGTTGACTGTTTGCACCACCATAGGAAGCTTTGGATTAAGAAGATTACCATTCATATCTTTATACTGTGCACTACTCTTGTATGTGGCACTATATATGACACCTGAGGAGGTGGTAATAGAGGTAAGAAGATCAGATGGTGCGCCTTTAGCTAAATAAATATCTGCTAAATAAGACGCTCCTAGAGCAATGAAATCAATCATTCCATCAGCATTCCAATCAGCAGGCAATAGATTATTAAAAGCTGGCGTAGCCCACACATAGGATGGAATAAACCCCTTTCCTGTATTAAGATATGTTATAAAATCAAGATTAGGAGATGTTCTAAAATTTGGCTGTACTACAGCATCAGGGACAATATCAACAAAGCCATCAGCATTTATATCAATATAAAAGAATTTGCGTGCTGCGCATCCAAAACAGCCGTATCTTCCTAACGATATATTGTTTTGTGAATTTGGTACCCATGTTAAATTTCCTGTATTAAGAGATGCGAGACCACCATTTGCTCCATTAGTGAGTATCATATAATCAAGAAGACCGTCTCCATTGATATCAAAATAATCAGTTAAATCAGGATATCCATAATCAGAAGCTGCAATACTTGGTAATTGAGTGGGTGTCGTAGAAAAAAATGTTTTTCCTGTATTTAACTGCACAGAAGAACTGCCTAATGACTGAGATATAAAATCAGTAAATCCATCACCGTTCATATCAGACAAAAAAGAAGTGGTATATGTACCCGCAGCATTTGTTGGCCTATCTTCGACAGGAACAGTATTGTTTCCCCAAGAAGTACTTGTTGCCCATGAATTTTTTGTATTAAGAAAAACATTCTTATATGGACTATATGAATACTGATTCCATGTTATTCCTGTAATATCTTGTTTTATATCAGGAAACATATCTCCATTAAGATCGCCCACGACATATCCTTGTGGATATCCTCCGTAGCCTCCATAGCCCCTATTCTCTGATGCAACAAAAGAACCAGTACCAGGAAGAAGTAATTGACTAGAAGCTATGAAGGGTGTTGTGAGACTATTAGGACCTGTTACCGCAACATTAAAAGCATTATTACTATATGTTGTCCTAAACATCGAGACACCATTAAAAAAACCAGAGATAATATCGGGATAAGCATCACCGTTAATATCAATAATCTGGCGGGCTGATTCTGGCCCAATGTCAGTAGGTAAAAAGCCGTATCCTGAAAAAGTAGGAGTTTGTGAAGTATAGTATGATGCACTGGTTGCATTTGGCCACCAAGGTGTTGCTGATGAATAATTAAAGGTTGTTTTTGGAAAATATATACCCCCTATATTTTCTTGGATACTAATCAGCAAAGAACGTATTGTATTATTTCCTACTCCATAAGAAAGAGTATACTGCTGTTTGATAGTTCCTTGTGTTTGTATACTTATTTGATTGATTCTATAGTTTGTTTTTTGAAGAAATCCAGATTTATAAGAAGAAATACTATCCTGTCTCGACTCTTTATTAAAAATAATTGTATATATCCCTCCATAGGTAATATTTTCTGGATATATTTGCCATTGATCTTTTGTATACGTATACGTAATCGTATTGCCATAAGTATCTACAATAGACGACAGCATCCATGTATATACTCTTGATGCATTTTGTGGGTCATCTTGACGTGCTGCAGCAGTATCACCATACGTATATGTGAGTCCTTCTTTTGTTGTGTAGCTCCAAGTATTATTAGAAAACGTAAGCGTAAGTGGGGTACTTGTTGCTCGTGGGGCGTATATCCCTCGACCTGTTTCTACTATCTCACCGAGCTCAGAAGAAACAAAATCTTTACTACCATAGAGCTTGTCTGTCCCCCGAAGATTTTGTCTTTTAATGTATGGAATACTTAATGACCAGCCGTACCCAAGAATATTGTCATTTGTATTGTCCTGAGAGTTATATTTGAGCGATAGTGTTGGTGTTAATCCGCGCACCCCTTGTGGAAGATCTATCGGATATGTATATATGAGAGCCCCAGTACTGGGGTCTGTTTCAGGTTTTACTTTTTGCGGTGCAGTGGTATCTCCCTGAAAATTTGGCGATACTGGCGCAGCTGTTGTACTAATAGATTCTTGAACCAGTGTATCGTTTTCTGTCGCCACATCCACCACCTCTAAAGTATCTTTTGTTTCAACAAGGGCGCCTTCTTCTGGTACAAGAGGCAGTGCCATATCGGAGGTAGGCAATAAAACACCTTCATTTGAGACACTTGGCATTACTATATCTACTTTTTCAACAGAGGTAGATGTGGAGGGTTCTTGTGCAAAAAGAAGTGTCTGAGGGGCAAGAAGACTACACAAGAGAATACTTGATACGAGTTTTTTTATAAAAAAGCATCGCGCTTTTTTCATACAAACAAGTATATGTACTCTATACAAATTTTGCAACATATTCTCTTGCAAATAGTGAGTACGCTATTTACCGTATCAAAAAATATAAGATTATAATTACCCCCAATACTATCCTATAGTACCCAAAGATTTTGAAATTTTGTTTTTGAATAAATGATATAAAAAACTTTATTACGCACAATGCGACAACAAAAGAAACCACAAAGCCGACCAGTACAATCCATACCTGGACCATACTGAGCACTCCTTTGTATTGGAGCAAGCTATACACCGATGCAGCGAGCATTGTAGGTATTGCGAGGAAAAATGAAAACTCCGTAGCGACCATCCGCGAAGCACCCAGCACCATACCTCCCATTATAGTAGCCCCAGATCTAGAAACTCCAGGAATCATAGATATGCACTGTAGCAGGCCTATAGAAAAGGCTTGCTTGTAGCTCAAATCCTCTATTGCGACAATATCAGCATACTTGTGCTTGCGCTCAATAAAAATAATAATCACTCCCCCTACGACGAGCGATATTGCCACCACCCACGGAGTAAACAACTTTTGCGTAATGAAATCAACCAGAAAAAACCCGAGCACCATCGCAGGCAGCACCCCCACTATCGTTTTGTACCATATGGTCATGGTCTTTTTGTTGTGTGCCTTGTCTGTAGTAAATGGCCATAGCTTTTTTATAAAATAAAACAACACTGCAAGGATAGCGCCGAGCTGGATAATAATATCAAATAGCACGGTAAATTCTTTATCAAAAGATACAAACTGATTTACCAATATCAAATGCCCCGTAGATGAAATAGGCAAAAATTCTGTAAAACCTTCTACCACCCCCAAGATGACTGCTTTTAATATATCCAAGATATGTAGTTCCATGACTTTTGATTATATCATAAAAGGGTTTTATTCTGATGCGCGTAGAGAAGATTATAGGGCAGCGAGTGAATAAAAAAATACCTCACTATACTTTATATAGTGAGGTATTAGCATAAAATGTTTACAAAGATGGTAATTTAGATATCATAATTTGTTCTGTTGTAGAAAAATCATCTCCAGCCGCAAGGCATTTTATGGCAATAGCTGATTGTTTTACAGAAGCTGGATATGCATCATATAAGGCAACCATTTTACTAATACAAGCCTTTTTAACTGCTTTTACAGATTCCTTATTCATACCATTTGCAAGTAATACATCGGCTGTAGAATAAAGACCGACCAACGTATACGCTTCGCTCATTGCTACATTTTGAATCTGATTAAAAAAATCTTGTAATTTTTTAATAAACTCATTTGGATCTGAAGAGTTTTTTGCTTCTAAAAATTTTGTAATTTCCATTTTTACAAATTTATTTTTTTGTTATTAAATATATTTGTTTATATGATATCATATTTTATAATATTGTCAATACACTCTGCTTTTTGCAATTTTCATCCTTGAATAATTCCTATTTTTAGGTATACTAATGCCACGGCCCTATCGTCTATCGGTTAGGACACATCCTTCTCAAGGATGGAAGCGGAG
>CAYVSW010000013.1:0-2155 GCA_964454285.1 uncultured Candidatus Saccharibacteria bacterium
AAGATACTGCGGTGGCGACTGATATGGGTATCATAAAGGAAGTCTCTAAAGACGGCGCATCACGCCTCTACGATAGATTCCGTGCTCGTATTATGTTCCCACTCATGGACAGTAGCGGCCGCGTGATCGCATTCTCGGGAAGAATATTTCCAAATAGCGACACTGGCCCAAAATATCTCAACAGCCCAGAGACAAGCCTCTTTCACAAATCAAAAGTCCTGTACGGTTTTGATAAAGCAAAAGGCGCTATCAAAAAACACGGCTTTAGTATCCTCGTAGAAGGCCAGATGGATATGGTGCTCAGCCATCAATATGGCTTCAGGAATACTGTGGCAACATCAGGGACTGCGGTGTCTATGGAGTCTGCAAAAGATCCCTTTAGTCATCTTGCTATCATCTCGCGCCTCTCGCCAAATATTATTTTGGCATTTGATGGAGATGAGGCGGGGATCAAAGCGCAGTCTCGTGCTGCACTTGTGGCGTACAGTCTCGGGATGAATCCAAAGGTGCTTACGTTGCCAGAAGGTATGGACCCGGCAGATTTTCTTGTGGCACATGGCGCAGATGCTTGGAAAGATTTGCTCAAAATAAGTAAGTCTTATATAGAAGCAGCGCTCGCGCGTATACCGCTTGCAAGCTCACCGAGTGCTATACCGCGGTTACTCCAAAAAGAAGTATTCCCCGCGCTCGCGCAGATCCGCTCAGAGATAGAACAATCTGCATATATACAGATCATCGCAAAAGAGCTATCGCTCCGCGAGAGTGCAGTACAGGCAGATTTTGAAAGCTTCTTGCTACATGTGCAAAAAGAAGACATAGTAGAGACAGTAGTAATCCAAAAAAAGAAAATTCCTGAGACACCACTCGCGCTCGCCGCACTTATTTCTTTTGTCCAAAATTCCGAGCTCGATGCTATATATACAGAAGTGCAAGATACATCTTTTGAAGATATGCGCATCGTGCTCCCAGAGTACACAGACGTAGACCTCGAGTACGCACGCATGTATATAGAGCAAGAGTACGGCCACCTCGAGATGAAAGAATTTATATTGCTCGCAAAAGAATTCTCAAAAAAAATAACACACGGATTTTTTGAAAATATAAAACAGACACTCTCGCAGGCACTCGCACAAAAAGAACGCGCAGGACTACACGACGAAGCAGACGCAATCGCAAAAAAGCTCCACACCCTTACCAGTCGTCAACATGAGACATAGCCCTAAGGCTCAGGTCTATATTGACTTTTGGCGCACATACACTAAGATAGGAATACATACACAAATATGGCAATAAAAAAAACAACAACAAAAAAAATAGTGCAAAAAACAACGCCTGCAAAAAAGGCGCAAATACCTTCAAAGAAGACAGTCAAAACACCGACTAAACAAGTATCAAAAAAAACACTAGTAAAAAAAGTAGTTGCAAAGCCAATTCCTAAAAAAACAATAGTTAAGGCACCGGTAAAAAAAGTAGTAGCAAAAGCTCCTGCAAAAAAAGCAGTAGCTCCTAAAAAAGTAGTAGCAAAAGTAGCTCCAAAACAAGAAGCTCCTCGCGCAAAGCCAAAGCCAATGACCATCAAGCATGTCTCTGATGCTGGCAAAAAAGCTACCAATAATGAAAAGAAAATCAAAGAGATGGAAGCAAAAGCCCTCGAGCTCACCACAAAAGGCAAGAAGCGCGGCTTCGTGACCTACGATGAGATCCTCAAGCTTTTCCCAGATATCGAAAACAACATCCTTTTCTTGGATGAATTGTACGAGAAGCTCAGTACTGCAGGCGTAGACGTACTCGAAGGTGGCAACTTGCTCGACATGGACCACACGACAGACCTTGCAAAATACACCAAGGACGCGCACTCATTTAGCTCAGTGCAAATGTACCTCAAAGACATCGGGCAATATCCGCTCATCAATGGCGCACAAGAAAAAGACTATGCTCGCCGTATTGCAGCAGGAGATCTAGAAGCAAAAAATCTCCTCGCTCGTGCAAACCTCCGTCTCGTAGTATCTATTGCAAAAAAATATGCAAACCGTACCGCAGACCTCACACTGCTTGACTTGATCCAAGAGGGAAATATCGGTCTCTTTAAAGCAGTAGAAAAATTTGACTGGACAAAGGGCTACAAGTTCTCGACGTATGCGACATGGTGGATTCG
>CAYVSW010000013.1:2255-15641 GCA_964454285.1 uncultured Candidatus Saccharibacteria bacterium
CCAGACCAGGAAGCGTCTCGCCGTATGCTTACTGATGCAGTCCGCGAAGTACTCGAAGAGCTTTCTCCAAAAGAGAAGGTGATCCTCGAGATGCGCTACGGACTCAAAGATGGCGTGCAGCACACCCTCGAAGAAGTAGGCAAGGAATTTGGTGTTACTCGTGAGCGTATCCGCCAGATCGAAGCCAAGGTACACGAAAAGCTTCGCCAAAGCGACAAGATCCAACGCCTCCGCAATTACTTTGACTAGTCTATTTTACATAATAAAAAAACTCCCAGCGGGGAGTTTTTTTATTATGTAGTTAGTATTACTTAAGCAATTCGTCGATCATTTTCTTCACTTCGTCTTCTGGGTATGCACCAGCGATGATTTTTTGTTCGCCAGTCTTTATATTTAGTGCTACAGAAAATGGAGTGCCTTGCGCGCCAATACTTGCAGCTTCATTTGTTGTTGCAATTACTTTTTCTTGGATAGATTTGTCTTTCATGCAGGTCTTGAGGTCTGCTGTCTTTACCCCTACTTGCTCGCCAAATACATAGAGCTGCTCATTTGATTTTGGATCAGCATCGAGTGTTACACTTATTATTTTGTCGAGGAAGCCCCATGATGCATTTGTACCTGCAAGCTTGTCTACACAAAGGAGTGCCACAGCTTCGGTATTTGCATTTGGGTGCATTGCAAGAGGAAATGCGCGATATACCCACGCTACTTTGCCCTTGTATGCAGCTACAATGTTTTTCATAGTAGGGTGAAAGCGTTCGCAAAATGCACAATCGCTATCTGAATATTCAAACACTACTATAGGAGCATTTTTGTCGCCAAGTATCATGTCATCGGGGCGTACAGATGCGATGTTTTTTGGTACGACAATGGGCGCAGTGGGTGCGTTATTTTTTGGTGCTAATGCGCCGTACTCTGTATCAGTTTTTTTCATTGCGCCAGATACGAGTATCGCGATAGCCACGAGAAACCCCGCAGTGACGATAGCAGTACCAGTACTAATGTTCAATTTCTTTTCGTTTTTTTCTGGTTCTTGATGTGTTTGTTGTGTATCCATGTCATATAGTATAGCGCATCGCTCGGATTGAAAAAAGAGGCTATTTGTGCTAAAATCATATCCTATGCACACAGGCGAAATTATCACCTACGCTATCACATTTTTTGCCCTCTATGTCCAGCTTTTCTTCCTGGTGACCTTTTTTGAGCGTAGAAAAGAGCTCAAAGTACTCGCTATAGAAGAGCCTGTAAACACTGTATACCCGAGTGTGGCTGTCATAGTGCCATGCTGGAATGAAGACAAGACGGTGCACGGCACGGTAGAGAGCCTCCTCGCACTCGACTGGCCCAAAGACAAGCTACAGCTCGTACTAGTAGATGACGGCTCTACAGACAACACCTGGCAGGAGATTTTGAAATACAAAGACCACCCACAGATACATATTTTCCAAAAAGAAAATGGTGGTAAGCACACTGCGGTGAACTATGGTATAGAGCACACACAGAGCGACTTTGTATCGTGTCTCGATGCAGACTCCTTTGTAGCGCCAGATGCGCTCAAGCGCATTATGTACACCTTTGAAAAGCATCCTGATGTGATGGCAGTCGCACCATCTATAATCATCGACAAGCCAAAAAACATCATGCAGTCTATTCAGCGCGTGGAGTACAATATGTCGCTCTACAACAAGCGCATGCTCGCATTTCTCAACGCCATCCATGTGACCCCTGGGCCGTTTTCAGTATTCAAGCGCGAAGTATTTGAAAAGATTGGTGGCTTCCGCAAAGCACACAATACAGAGGACGCAGAGATCGCATTTCGTATGCAGGTAAACCATATGAAGATCGAGCACTGCCACACTGCACAGGTGTATACTGTGGCACCAGATACAGCACTCAAACTCTACAAGCAGCGCCTCCGCTGGACATACGGCTTTTTGCAAAATGTGATCGACTACCGCAAATATATTTTCAAAAAGAAATACGGCAACTTCGCTCTCTTTACAGTCCCTGCTGGCGTGATCTCTATCGGCACTGCTATGTATATTTTTGGACTGTTGATATATCAATTATTCCAAGCTATATACAAGCAATACGTGCAGTTTCGTACTGTCGGTTTTCGTTTTGCATTTAGTGGTTTTCATTTTGATCCATTCTTTATAAATACAAAAACTATTGTATTTATAAGTTTGCTTTTGTATGGTTTCCTCTTTTTTGCTATCATACATGGCCAGAAGCTCGCACAAGAAAAGCACCCTTTTAGTAAGTGGGTGATACCCTACATGATCATATATAGCTTGCTTGCGCCTTTTTGGCTCATCAAAGCAGTGTATAATGTATTAACAGCTAAAAAGCCTTCATGGCGATAATATAAAACATATGACAAACGGAAAAAAATACATACTAGTCTTTTTGCTCACCTGTGGCGTATTCGCTGTATCATGGTCTTTTAGCACCTATGCAAATCGCCAAAAGATCCAAGAGCTCCAAAACATTCAGAACAAAGTGTCTGTAGACTTGCTTTCATCTGAGACACAATTTGCGCTCCTCGAAGAGATGTCTTGTACGGATGTAGACAATTCTATCCTCTCACAAGAGATTGCAAATCTCGCAGACAAGCTCAACTACAGCGAGCAGAGCGTAGGCAACAAAGACGATATCGCACTCCTCAAAAAGCAATACACCATCCTCCAGATCAAAGATTTCTTGCTCTCAAAGCGTATTGGTGAGCGCTGTGGCAAGAAGCCAGTATCGATATTGTATTTCTATGGTGGCGCAGCTGTATGTGCAGACTGCCAGCGCGAGGGCTACGTGCTCGACGCACTCCGCCAAAAGTACCCTACAGTACGTGTATACTCTTTTGATTACACACTTGACCTCTCGACCATAAAGGCGCTCAAGTCTATCTACAAGCTCGACGACACGCTCCCAGCGCTCGTAGTGAACGGCAAGACTGTGACTGGCTTCAAGAGCCTCGATGAGCTCACAGCGCTCCTCCCACGCGAGCTCACAGCCCCAGCAAAGGCCGTGCCTACCGGCAGGCAGCAGGCTACAAAAGGGAAGTAAATACCTATGGAAAAAACAGTACACAAAAGCAAGCTCTTGTATCGCAAATACACCCATGTGGTAGGCTTTTATGGCAAACGAGTATTGCAATTGCTCGGGTACTATATTGTTAAGTTTTTCTACTTTTTATTTCCAAAAGCACGCCATGCATTCAAAAAAAGAGACCAGATGGCAGGTTTAAAGCACGGCCCGAGCTCGTTTTTCCTACACAAAATATCTGAGGCAAAGAGGGCGCGCCCCAGCACGAGAGGGGTTGCCAAAAAACGCAAGGCTGTGCTAGAATAGGGAACGTAAGAAATTGAAAAATAAAAAGCCGCTTTAGCTCAGTTGGTAGAGCAACGCTTTTGTAAAGCGAAGGTCCTCAGTTCGAGTCTGAGAAGCGGCTCAGTAATAAAAAAGACTATCCAAAATGGGTAGTCTTTTTTATTACCTAAAGCCGCGAAAAGCACGACATCTGCATGTCGTGCGTCAGACGAGAAAGACACAGCGCTGTGCGAAGCACCGCGAGTCGGGGTCGCGAACACTTGGCAGATTTCGAGCTTTGCGAAGAAATATGCTTAGTGATTTGTGACCGAGTCTGAGAAGCGGCTGAAATTTTGAGGATATATCTAAAAATGTTAGTATATGTTTATATCAACATATCTTAAAAACTCATCTTATGAATCTCGAAAATTTTAATATAAATAATGAAGAACTAAAAGCAACATCTAAAGATTTAGAACAAAATGAGATAGGTGTAGAAAAAGATTTAAACAATCTTAAAATAAAATCCGAAATTGTTTTAGGTGAACTAAAAGAGGATGATAAAAAACAGCAGCAAAAAACTTTGGCAGAAATGCGCGCTTCAAATATTACAAAAAAGCTAAAAGATATTTTTCAAAATGAACAAGAATTTTCTGAAGCAAACAGAATTGCTTTAAAAATTAACGACTTAGTTGAATCTCTACCAGAAGACAAGCAAAAAGATGCTTCTGAAAAACTAAGACAACTTTTGAATAGCAAGGATATTTATTTTTACAAAGAGCTTCACGATAATGTTTTGGAAGATAAAAAAAGATTTGAGAGTATGAAGCAAGATGTGGAAAATAAATCATTTATTAACGCAAAAGATTTCGACGAGGTAATTAAGCAAATTGATATAATGGGTGGAGTTCAAGGTTCAAGTGAATTTTTTACTCCGGGCATGATTAAAAATATTATTCAAGGTGTTCGTTCTGGTGAGCGTAAAATTACTGACGTAACGAGTGCTGGAGGATTAAGACAAAAAATCGCTTTGTTATTAGCAGAGCCAGACCCAATGAAAGCTGTTCGTTATGAATCTGTAATTATAAATGGAGAATCAAGAAACATTCAAACACAATATTTTAAAGACCCAGACAAAATAAAAGTCAATCTAGGTCGTGGTTGGGAAATAATGAGTAAAGATGATTTTAGTAAATTACACCAAGAATCTGAAAGATTAAAAGTGCAAAATTCTCAAAGTATAATAGATGAAGAAAAAACTGAAATAAAAATAGAAGAACCCTTAAGTAAAGAGGATGCTTTAAAAGAAATGATATACACACAAGGAATGAGTGTTGATCAAATTAAAGCTCATATGGCAAAGAGCCCAGAAGAAAGAAGACGTTTGCGCAATTTTTTGGTTCTTGAGGAGAAAGGTCTTGAAAATCAAATAAAGCCAGATAAAAAAACGGAAGAAGAAGTGCTTAATATAGAACCCAAAATAACTAAAACTACGCAAGAAAAAATAGAAGAACCAATTAGTACAGAGTATAACGAAACACTTTTACTCGGCAAAAAACTATCTGATTTTCCTGAGGCTGTACAAGAAAAATACAGAGCAAGTGTAGAAAAATATTCAAAGGGCTTACATATTGGAATGCAAGAAAAAGATCAAAATGGACTAACGCTTGTTGATAAAGTAAAAAATAATATTCGTAATGATTACAATAAAATTATGAATAAGATAGGTATTTTATCTAGTTCGGCAGGAGCTTCCGATAGTTGGATTTACTGGGATTTAGGTAAACAATCATATTTATCTGAACATCCAGACGAGTCAAATAAAAATTATAATTTAGCTAATCCATTTAATACTGAAAATCAAGATATTATAAACGATATAGTCAATCGTCATGTTGGTTGGGAGGTTTTGGGTTATGTAAAATATAGCCCCGAGTTTTTAGATAGTTTAGATAAAAATAAAGATTCTTACTTAAAAATTACTTCATTGATAAGTGACGGAATCCAAGTTGGCAAATTACCTTCTTACAAACTAGCTGAACTCGGTAAACTCATTCAGGAAAACAAGGGGGTCTAATCTTATAAGAATTATAAATTAGTGCGTCTCCGTTAAGATAAATAATATGGAAAATTTTGAAAAAAATAAAGAACAAGTAAAATTTGAAAATATATCAAAATTTATTGAGCAATTAAAAGCTACTGTCGCGTCTCAGGAGCTCACCGAAGAAGATGCAGAGATTGTTACAAAAAAAATTGCTATTTTGGAATGGGCTTTAAATAATTCAGTGACAAAAGAAGGAAAAGAATATTTAAATAGTTTACCTATAGAAGTTATTGAAAAATTTTCTCTTGGACATTTTAGAGATTTATTTAGAGGCGGAACTATTGAAGAAAGACAGGTGTTATTAACGAAAGTGGGTATAGAGAATATTTTAATGTATTTAGAAGTAAGAGGGTACGATAATCCAGAGCTTGAGCTTAGAGAAAAAACAAATCCTACTCCGACAACTGAAGAGGTCTTAATGGGTTGTTATCTAGAACAGATTGAAAATCATACACGAAAGGCTGTACAAATATTACGAAGAAAGGGGTACAATACTGTCGAATCAGGTTTTGCATATCCAGTTGAAAAAGGTGGGCAATTTTTTCACCTAGTATCAAACGTAACTATAAAATTTAATCCAGAAATAATCAAAAAAATTGAAAAAGAAAATTCTGTTAACATAACTATTGAACAAGAAAAGAGTCACTGGTTTATACGTTTCAAAAATATTGATGAGTATTCAAAAAAAATACCGGAATGGGAAAAAATTTTGACTGAATTTGCGGAACAAGTTGATCCTATTGGAGAGATAGATTTTGCTCCTAATGGAGCAACAGTAAGTTTTGCGGAAAAAATCATTAAAACTTTTCCTAAAGAAGAGATCTTAAAAACTGCAGAAACTCAGCATGAACAAGATTTAATAAGAATGTTATACTCATGCGGATCAGAGGAAGATTTTAAAAAAATAATAAAAATTAAAGAAAGTTAATATAATAGATCTTGTACTAAATTACAAGAATCCTATAGGAACCAATAATAAAAAATCCCCAGAGTATTCTGGGGATTTTTTATTACTACTTTTATTTATCCAATGATAAACAACTTGTAGCTCACAACCTCTGCGCCGTTTGCCGCAGCATATTGTGCGATAGTTTGATCAGGAGCTTTGAAGAAAGGCTGGTCGAGGAGAGTTTGTTCTTTGAAGAAAGAAGCGATTTTCCCTTCGAGCATCTTTGCTTTGATATCTTCTGGTTTGTCGCTGTCGCCAACTTCTTTTTGGATGATATCGAGCGCCTGTGCACGAGCATTGTCGTCTACCTGGTCTGCAGATAGGTAGAGTGGCTTCATTGCTGCAGTGTGCATAGCGATGTTTTTTGCAACCTCAGCAGAGCCACCTTTGAGTACTACTACGCAAGCATTTTTGCCTGTGTGGTGAGTGTACGAGCCGATAGTGCCACCTGTGATTTCCTCGATTTGGCCGAGCTGGATGTTTTCACCAATTTTGAGCACTACATCACTGATAAGTGCTGGAGCTGCTGCGCGAGCTGCATCTGCACCCTCTGCCCATGCAGTTTCGAGGAGCTTGTGTGCGAGCTGTACGAAGTCGTCATTGTGCGCTACGAAGTCTGTCTCGCAGTTCATAGTGAGCACGATTGCACGAGTATCGTCTTGTTTTACCACTACGATACCGTCTTCAGCTTCACGATCAGATTTCTTTTCAGCTATTTCACTTCCTTTCTTTTGGAGGAGTATCATAGCTTTTTCCATATCACCACCTGCTTCTTCGAGTGCTTTGCGGCACTGCATTACAGATACGCTTGTCTTGTCCCGAAGTTTTTTTACTTGTTCTGTAGTTATCATTGTATGTTGTTTAAAAACTAATAAAGCGACCTAAGTATACTACGCTTTGAGCGCGTCTGTAAGGAGCGTGAGGATTGCACCGATACTAGATGTTGCAGCATCGTTTGCTACGATTGGGTAGGCGATAGCGCGTACTGATGCATCAGTATTTCCAATAGCAATCACTGGGATAGAGAGCTTGTGAGCTTCAGTAGTAGCGATGTGCTCTTTTTTCTGGTCTACGATGAGGATAGCATCTGGCATCTTGTGCATACCTACCATACCTGCAAAGTATTTTTCGAGACGTGCCATCTCACGAGTGAGCATGATCTGCTCTTTCTTTGTGTATTTTTCAAATGAGCCATCAGTCTTTGCGAGGCGCATGTCCTCGAGTTTCTGAATACGGCGCTTGATTTCACTAAAGTTTGTAAGCATACCACCGATCCAACGCTCTGTTACAAATGGGAGCTTGAGGGCTGTAGCCATATCCTGGATGAGTGCTTGTGCTTCTGGCTTTACCCCTACGAGGAGTACAGTCTTGCCATTTGCAGCGAGTGTGTGGAGGAATTCCACAGCGTTTTGGATTTGTACTGCTGTCTTTTCGAGATCGATAATATCAGATCCGTTTTTTGTACCGTATACGTACTTTGACACCGAAGGGTGACGGCGAGCACGTGAGTAGCCGTAGTGTGCACCTGCCTCCATGAGAGACGGGATAGAGATTTCTTTTTTCATATAAATTTATCTGTAGCAGGGTAGCCTTTTGGGCGCCCTTATTAACCTGTAATTGCTGCCTAAGTGGAGCTTGCAGAATATAGCATATATTGTGCTATTGTGGTACTTGACTTTTCTACCAAATTTATATATAATATACAAAATTAAAAAATATGAAAAAGTATGAAATTTTCTTACTAGTCATAGGTATTTTTCTTTTGGAGGTACCTATAATGTTTTTAGCTTTGAAAGTTCCAAGTCCTCCAGGATATACAATCTCCATTATTTTAGGATTGATATGTCTTGGGTTTGTTGCATTCAGATTGACGTTCAAAAAGACAAAAGCATAAGTGAAGCGATTTTGACTAAATTACCAGCCTGGCACTGCAGGCTTTTTTTATTTGCCTTTTTATGGCATTATGTACATATATATGCGTCAATCACAACTTTTCACCAAAACCAAAAAAGAAGCCCCAAAAGACGAGGTTTCTAAAAATGCCCAGCTCCTGATCCGTGCGGGCTATATCTACAAAGAAATGGCAGGTGTATATACGCTTTTGCCACTTGGGGTGCGTGTTGTTGAAAAAATCACTGGCATTATCCGGAGTGAGATGAATGCTATCGACGGTGTAGAGATGAAGACATCAGTCCTCCAGTCCAAAGACGTCTGGGAAAAGACCAATCGCTGGGATGATGCAGTAGTAGACAACTGGTTCAAGACCGAGCTCAAAAATGGCACCGAGGTAGGCCTCTCATTTACCAATGAAGAAGCGTATTCAAATATCCTCAAAGATTTTGTGAGCTCATACAAAGACTTGCCATTGTATCTCTACGACTTCAAAGAAATTTTCCGCAATGAGACTCGCAGTAAGTCTGGTATCATGCGTGGCCGCGAATTCTACTGGAAAGCGCTCTATTCATTTTCAAAAAACAAAGAAGAGCACGATGCGTTTTATGAAAAAATAAAAAATGCTTACACTAGTATTTACGAGAAAGTAGGGCTCGGTGCATACACCTATGTGACATTTGCTTCAGGGGGTACATTTTCAAAGTATTCACATGAGTTCCAGACAGTCTCTGATGCTGGGGAAGATATTATCTATATCGATGAAGCAAGGGGGATTGCTATTAATGAAGAGGTCTTTACCGACGAAGTACTCGCAGATCTCGGTGTAGAGCGCGCAAACCTTGTGCAGAAAAAGGCTATAGAAGTGGGGAATATCTTTTCTCTCGGGCATAAGTTTTCTGAGCCATTTAGTCTCACATACAAAGATAACGAAGGCAAAGAAAACCTCGTATTTATGGGCTCGTACGGTATCGGCATCACCCGCCTCGTAGGGACAGTGGTAGAGACACTCTCAGATGACAAAGGTATCGTATGGCCAGAATCTATAGCGCCATTTAAGCTACACCTCATCGCACTCGGCGAAAAAGGAAAAGAAACTGCAGAGGCGCTCTATACAGAGCTCACTCTAAAAGGTGTAGAAGTACTTTTTGATGATAGAGAGGGCGCATCGGCTGGAGAGAAATTTGCGGATGCAGACTTGCTCGGTATGCCACATCGCGTAGTGGTCTCTGATAGAAGTCTCGCAAATGGCGGCTGCGAATATAAATTGCGTACAGAAAGTGATGGTCGTATTATCTCACTAGAAGATTTGAAAGCATTGCTGCATGTTTAAAAAGTTTTACGAAAAATTTTCGAATGATATCGGTATAGACCTCGGTACGGCAAATACGCTCGTATATGTGAAAGGGCACGGTATTGTGATCAATGAGCCGTCTATTGTAGCGCTCAATCAAAAGACCGGGCAGATAGTAGCAATAGGTGAAGAAGCAAAACGCATGTGGGGCAAGACTCCTGCACATATCAAAATAGTACGCCCGCTCGTAGGTGGGGTGGTTTCGGATTTTGAAGTCACGGAAGAGATGCTTTCGTATTTCCTAAAGAAGGCCGAAAAAATTTCTCCAAAATTTTTTCGGCCGCGCGTAGTACTCGGTGTGCCAAGTGGTATTACCAATATAGAGACTCGCGCAGTGTATGATGCGGCTATCAATGCTGGTGCCCGCGAAGTGTACCTCGTAGAGGAGGCGATGGCGGCGGCTATTGGTGTGCGCTTGCCAGTACTCGAAGCAAATGCGACCTGTGTAGTAGATATTGGTGGTGGTACGACAGATATCGCACTTATATCACTGGGTGGTATGGTCCGCTCTATCAATCTCAAAATCGCAGGAGATCATTTCAATCAAAACATCATCGAATACATCCGCAATCAATTCAAGCTTCACATTGGCGAGCAGACTGCAGAGGAGGTGAAGATTGCCATCGGAGGAGCGGTAGACCAGGCGCACAAAGAATACGAAGTCCGTGGCCGTGATGCAGGAGTAGGGCTCCCGCGCGGTATCGTGGTAACCGATGGAGATATCCGTATTGCTATGAAAGACAGTGTCGCCCAGATAATCGCTGGGGTAAAAGAAGTCCTCGAGACAGCACCGCCAGAGCTCATGGGAGATTCACTCAAAAACGGCATCGTACTCACTGGTGGTGGGGCGCTCATGCCAGGTATCACTATCTGTATCGCCGAGGCAGTGGGGCTCAGCGTCTATATTGCAGAGGAGCCACTCTCGGCAGTAGCACGCGGGCTTGGTATACTACTTGAGTCTTTTGACACATACAAGCCAGTACTACTCTCAGTAGAACAATATGCCGACTACTTCTAAAAGAAAACTTTCAATATTTTTGCGCACACAAGGCTTGTACCTTGTCGTGCTTTTTGTCGCGCTCCTTGTGGTGTTTGCATCACGCGGATTTTTTACCCGGCTCGTAGTACTAGTACAAAAAAAGCCCTCAGTAGATATACAGACAACACTCGCAAAAGACGAAGCTTTGATTGCACAATTGCGCGACGAAAATATCATACTCAAAGAAGCCTTTGGGCGCACTGAGGGCACAAAAGGAATCCTCGCTCATGTGATGACCCCACCCAATCGCTCTATTTACGATACGATGCTTGTAGATGCAGGTGCGCTAGAGCATGTACAGGTGGGTCAGACGGTATATGGGCTCGGTGATGTCGCACTTGGCAAGGTAGCCACCGTGTACGACCATACATCTGTGGTATCACTTTTTAGTACCAGTGGTGTACAGACACCAGGCTCTGTAGTGGGCTCTGGTATATCACTCACGCTCAGTGGGCGAGGGGCTGGCGAATACGAAGTACGGATGCCGCGCGATATTCATTTTGCAAAAGGAGATGTGATAGCAGCACAGTCTGCAAATACAAAAATCCTCGCCGTGGTGGAGAGTGTGCAGGCAGACTCTCGAGATCCTTTTACTACTATCCGCGCAAAAGCGCCGCTCAATCTCCAGGCATTGCCATGGGTTATCATAAAATAATATGGAATTTCAAATCATACAAAAAGTAGACGGCACACTTGCTCGTGCTGGCATAATCAAAACCCCGCATGGCGATATACAAACACCAGCATTTGTGACGGTGGGTACAAAAGCAACCGTAAAGGCGCTCACCCCAGTACATATACAGGAGCTCGAGGCACAAGTAGTACTCGCAAATACGTACCACCTATATCTCCAGCCAGGGCAGGAGATCATAAAAGCCGCAGGCGGCTTTGGCAAATTTATGAATTGGCATGGCCCCACCATGACAGACAGTGGTGGCTTCCAGGCATTTTCGCTTGGGGCTGCATTTGGTACATCGGTGAGCAAAGTTGCAAGTGGGGAGTCTCTCAGCAATAAAACAGAGATAGAAAATTTTAATGGCAAAAAACAAATGGCACGCATCACCGAAGATGGTGTAGAATTTCGCTCTTTTATCGATGGCAGCAAACACTTTTTCACCCCAGAGAGATCTATGGAGATACAGTGGGATCTCGGTGCGGATATGATTTTTGCATTCGACGAATGCACTAGCCCACATGCAGACTTTGCATATCAAAAGCGTGCGCTCGACAGAACCTATAGATGGGCGCAGCGCTGTATAGCGCGCCACGAGGAGCTCGATACAGACAAAGTCCAGGCACTCTTTGGTGTGGTCCAGGGTGGCCGTTTCCAAGAGCTCCGCGAAGAAGCAGCTCGCACGATAGGAGCACTTCCATTTGATGGCTTTGGTATTGGTGGGTCTTTCAACAAAGACGACCTCGGTAGCGCAGTAGGGTGGGTCAATGCCATCCTCCCAGAAGGCAAGCCTCGCCATCTCCTCGGTATTGGCGAGCCGCTCGATCTTTTTGATGCAGTAGAGCAGGGCTGTGATCTCTTTGATTGTATTGCGCCCACCCGTATGGGTCGCCACGGCACACTTCATACCAGTACTGGCAAGATCAATATGAAGAACCGCAAGTTCACTACAGACTTCGCGCCTATTGAAGAAGGTTGCACATGCTATACGTGCGTTAACCACACTCGTGCATACCTCGCGCACCTTTTCCGCGCAGACGAGATGCTCGCCGGCACACTCGCATCTATCCACAATCTTCATTTCCTTTTGCGCCTCGTAGAAAAGATGCGCGCAGCAATCCTTGATGGGACATTTCTCGAATACAAAAAAGAATTTATTGCGAATTATAAATAAAAAAATAACACCCGTGTGGGTGTTATTTTTTTAAACTAAGTATTAGTTTGTAGTTGTGAATGTCTCAGGCCAAGTGAGGGTGAGGTTTCCAGACTGATCTACAGATACTACAGTATAGTAGTACATAGTATTTGCTTGGAGGTTTTGTACTTGTACCGCTTGTGTAGTACGGAGATTTGCATCTGTCATAGCAGTGTAGCCACTGATTTGTACGTAGTCGTCGCTACCGAGTGATAGTGGTGAAGTACTGTAGTACACAGTGCCATTTGCAGATTCATTGGTATTCCAATTTACTGTTACTGCATTTCTGCCTACTGCGAGATTTACATTGCTGATTATTGCGCGGTCGCCAGTAGTACTTGGTGTACTTGTACCACCTGCTATTTGTGCATTAAATACTGGAAGTGATGCACGCCCGATGTATCCATCTGCTACGAGTCCATTGCGCCCCTGGAAGATAGCTACTGCTTTCTTTGTGAGTGTCCCAAAGTAATTTGTAACAAGTGCTTGTGGGTACATAGTGCTATCTTTTGCCATAAAAGACTGGAGTGTGCCTACATCTGCGCCAGATACACCAGTGTGTAGTGGGCGAGTGAGTGCGTCGTCTGCAAAAGCAGATACTGGAGCTGATACAAGGATAGCAAGTACTGCAAATCCTGCGAATTTTTTCAAAATTGAAGTATTCATAATTTTTTAAAGAGATATTAGTCTGAATTAAACGCGATCGTGTTACGAAACAATGTTTAATGGGTGGTATACATAGGGTGATCCGCTTTCTGTGCCATAGAAAATACCAAGTCAGAGAATGCAAAAGAAAATTAAATACTGCTCCTACAAACTAACTGTATACCTATTTTGACAAATAGCTAATTTTATTGTTTTATGACACAGATAGTG
>CAYVSW010000014.1:0-13613 GCA_964454285.1 uncultured Candidatus Saccharibacteria bacterium
TATGAAGCATTCTCTGCTTGCATGCCCGCTTGTTGACCAAAGAAGTTTGAGTATGGGGCATTCGTTGCGCCTTGCCCTGCACCTGAACCAAAAAAATTTGAATTATTTGCATTCGTTGCACCAGAGCCAGCATTCACACCTATGAAGCTTGAGTTATTAGCATTGGTTGCACCAGAGCCTGCATTAAACCCAAAAAAGTTTGATTGTTCTGCGTTGGTTGCAAGGTATCCAGCTTGTAGTCCAAGGAAGTTTGAATATGAAGCGTCGGTTGCACCTACCCCTGTATTTGCACCAATGAAGTTTGAAAATGATACATCAGTTGCATTTGCTCCAGCTCCCTGCCCAAAAAATATTGCATTTGTAGCATTTGTTGCATTTACTCCTGCCCCATATCCAATGAACACACTGTATGCATTGTCTATACTACTAATAGAACCACTTACCATGAAATTGTAGTTTGCATCAAGAGTGAGTGCTGCATCTCGTGCTCGAGCATTGGTGAAGTATAGGTTTGTATTCTCTGCTATAGTACTCGTATTGAATGCAATACTACATGCTGGGTCTGTAGGGAGACAGTCTGGATCGAGGGTATTGTATGTGGGAGGGGTGGCAAAAGAGACTGATGTACCAAAAAGTACGAGGAAGATAATTCCGAGGAATGTTTTTTTGTGGGTGATAAAAAAGTTAGACATCGTATGATGTATAGTATATCGCAAGGTATGTTTTTCTACAACATCAAAAACATTATTTTGTACTTATATTAAAAACGTCTTTTGCGCGTTTGCAGTATTCGCACTCGCTCGTGCCCCCACCATAGCTTTTTGCATTGCATGGGCGATGTATCCACTCTCCACTCGAGAGACTCTCTACATACACAGCGATATCTTTTTTGAGAAGGTCTATTTTTTCTGTATCTATATGGGTACTATAGAGCGCGTGTTTGTCACCCTTTGCAGCTTCGAGAAATAGGAGTCGAGATTCGTGAATACTACCCTGCCGGCTGCTGTACATTAGTAAAAATGAGTACATCGCGAGCTGGCGCATATAGTCCGAAAGCATACCTTCGTCATCTATTTTTTCTATACTGCTGCCCGTCTTTGGTTTACCTGTTTTGAAATCTGTCACTCGGTATGTGCCATCTGGGTATCGCTCGAGGAGGTCTATTTTGCCATGAAAATTGAGGTCGCCGTACTCTGGGAGTCTGCAAGAAATAGATTGCTCTGATTCGTATTCTGCAAGAAGTGCATCAAAATATGTATCTACCCAGCCAGAGACTGCGTCCTCGCACTCGCGCTTCATTTTTTTATTTGCACTCGTCTCTTCTATACCTTCTTTCAAAAATAGTGCATCTATTTTTTCTGCCAAAGCTTTTTTTGTCGGCTTTTCTTTTGCTTTTAAAATCCATTCGATACAGCTATGGGCAATACTTCCAAACAATAGACTTTCATTTTTGGTATCTGGCATCTGGAGTAGATTTCTAAAATACCATTTCCATGGGCACTCAAAAAAGTTATTGAGTAGTGTCACCGATACGCGTGTTTTTGTATATTGATTTTGCACGATACGCACAAGCTCTGTTACTGCATCGCTCTGCACCTCTGTAGCATTTTGTATATAAATAGTGGGTCCTGATGCGAGGAGCTCTGTTTGAGTTTCTTGTGCAGATTTTTGTGCAAAGTGTACCTTTGGAATATCCTCCAAAACTTCAGCAAGTGCCAGCGGTGTGCCAGTGTAGCTCATAGCAGCGTATGAGATAGTGCAGTATGATCTCGCGCGCGTGATAGCGACATACAGCTCACGGCGAGCGACTTCTCTATCGCGCACCTCTACATGCTGTTTTATTTTTTCTGGGAGGGTAAATCCTCCAGCTTTTTGCCCCATCAATACGCTTTCATTCATATGTGCAATCCATACATGGTCGTACTCGAGCCCTTTTGATGCATGGAGCGTCTGCACAGTGATACCCCGCTCGCTTTCGAGAGTCGCGAGTGGAATATTTTCGCCATAGCTTTCGAGGCGCTGTATATATGAAATAAAGTCTGCAACATGTGCAGTATTTTTTTTGTTTTGTGCCAGATGCACCAGTGTGCGTACTACTTCTACTGCTCGAATAAGCGCTGTGTGGTCTTTCGCAGTATCTATAAATAATTCCATACCGATCTTTTGTACGAGCTGTTCTACAGAGAGCGTCTGTGAAGCTTCTACCCATGATGCCAATTTTTGCCCCCATTCATATATTGGGTTTGTAGTATCAAAAAGATTCATGTCGCCTCCTGTTTGCAAGAGTGTATCGAGCGATACTGTGCGAGTATTTGCATTGTGCAAAAATTGATGCGCTCCGATTGGAGGAATTTGCGCAGTGTAATCAAAGAGAGACTCTGCAATCAATTTTGCATTGTATGGGTCTTGCACTATGCCGAGTACTCGCATAAAGATCTCGTACTCACGCGTCGCAAAGAGCGAAAGCGCTCCACCGATAGATACAGGGAGCCCCACATCACGCAGTGTCGCTATGGCGCTGCGGACTTGGTGGTTTTTTGGCACGAGTATTGCAAGCTCTTCTGGGGCTACCCCTTGCGCGAGGAGCTTTTTGAAATACAATCCTGCAGCAATGATTTCATCGCGCAAGTATTGATATTCATAAAGGCCAATCATATCATCACCTTTGCGATTGCTTTGTAGTTTTTCTTTGGTGAGGCTACTTGCGAGAAGTGTATCTGCGAGCGAGAGTATCGGTGCGGTAGAGCGGTAGTTTTGTACGAGCGTGATAAGCTGTGCTCTCCCAAAGGCTGTTTTGAAGTCTTCAAAATATTCGAGCGATGCACCGCCGAATCCATATATGAGCTGTCTGTCGTCCCCCACTACAAAAATATTTGGTTTTTCTTGCTCGCCCCACACCCCACGAAGAAATGCATTTTGCACCCCACTCGAATCCTGGTGCTCATCTACGAGTACATACAAGTATTGCTCATATATATCTGCGCGGACATCGTCAAAATTCTCTACGAGCTGTACCGCGTACATGAGCACATCGTCGTAATCCATCAGCGCGCGATCTCTTTTTTCTTTTTCATATATGGTATAAAACTTCACTACCTCTTTGGTGCGCGCAAGAGATTCTATTTTGGTTACGATTTCTTTTTTCAAATTTCCTTTTGATTCCCCACGACTCGAGATACTATCTGGGTCATTACTAAGGTCTTCAATTTCTTTTTCTACAATTTCTAAAAAAGTTGCAGGTGAAAGCCTTTCACGCTTCAATAGCGAGATGAGCGATTTGATATCTCTAAAGTATGTCGCACTATTGCTACGCGGGCGAAGGTACTCCCAATCGTGTGCATGCAAAATTTCATCACAGAGTAGCACCGCACCCTTTTCATCGAGGAGCTCAGGAAGTGTTTCAAAGTCTAGTAGCTCATAGTGCTTCTGGACTAAATTTTGCGCAAAGCTGTGAAAGGTATTTACCTCTACTTCGCGCGCGCGGTCGCCAATATAGCTCTCAAGTCTTTTTTTCATCGCAGAGACCCCTGAGCGCGTAAAAGTAAGACATAGTATCTGATGCGCTGGGGTGTCTGTCTTGTCTAAAATATTTGCAATGCGCACTGCGAGGACCTCGGTCTTGCCAGTCCCTGGGCCAGCAATCACCATCACTGGCCCATCGAGCGCATCGACTGCAATCTTTTGCTCTTTGTTTAGCGCCTTATATTTTTGGGTAAAAATAGTCTCCATATATGTATTCTAGCATATATGATATAGTACTTTATATGGTAGCAATAATCAGTATTTTTGGCCTGTCGCTCGTATTTGGGATGACTCTTTTTACCTGGCGAGTATATACATTTTTTTTAAAAACAAGTCCACTTATGACACACTGGCTGCTCGCACTTGCCCTCCTAGTACCAATACTTTTTGTAGGTGGATTAATCGTAATACGGACAAAACTATTTACATTACCCCTCTGGAGCTACATGTTCACAAATTACCTCGCAGGACTTGGATACTATCTTTTTCTTAGTGCTATCGTACTTGGGATTATCGGTGGTGTTATACTTTTTATTCAAGGAGTATACCTCCCGCTGGGTATTGTGTACTTTTTTGTTGCACTCCCTATTGTGCTCACCATAACAGGCTTTGTACAAGCAAAGCAGATCCAAATCACGTCGTACACGGTAGAACTTCCAAATTTCCCAGCTTCATGGAATGACAAAAAAGTAGCACTTGTAACAGACACACACTTTGGTATCGTATTGCAAAAGAAATTTGCAGATACTGTAGTAGATACAATACTCGCGCAGCGCCCAGATATCGTACTCCATGGTGGGGATTTCTATGATGGCCCAACGCTCGATACTGCACCTATTACGGAGTCTTGGAAAAAGCTCACTGCACAAGTACCAGTATTCTACGCTCCAGGCAACCACGAGCTCTATGGCGACTACAAAGGCTTCATACAATCTATTCGTGATGCGAATATTACTGTCCTCGAAGATAGTAAAATAATCTACGAAGGAGTGCAGATAGGTGGTATCGTATACCATGGCAAAAACGATGAAAAGCTCGCAAAAGAAAGTCTTGCAAAAGTAGCATTTACAAAAGATGCACCGGCAATCCTTATCAATCACCCACCTACCTTTATAGCAGATGCTACTGCAAACGGAGTAGACCTCATGGTCTCTGGACACACGCACAATGGGCAGTTTTGGCCAAATACATACATCGTACGAGCAATCTACGGGATATATACATATGGGCTACAAAAATACGAAAACATGTTTGTACTAACCTCAAAGGGTGTTGGTACTGCGGGTCCACCCCTCAGGCTTTTCAATCGCCCTGAGGTTGCGATAATTACGATTAAGACTAGGTAGAAGGTACGAGATTCGGTCACAAATCACTAAATATTTTTGTTCGCATAACTCCAAAAATATAAAGTGTTCGCGACCCCGGCTCGCCGCTTTATCCTGCCCCGCAGGCGCGGCTCCGCACTTCTCATCTCTACTCAAGTAGATTCCAAAAACACACGGATTATCTCTGTGTGTTTTTGGAATTGCAGAAGGTACGAGATTCGAACTCGTGAGGCTTTTACACCTGCTACCTTTCCAAGGCAGTGCACTAGACCGCTATGCGAACCTTCTAAGATACTAATTTTGTAGTATTGTTTTTACTGTATTTTGCACATCAGTGACCTCTTTTTTTAGCGTATCAATATGAGTAGCATCAACTTGTACTTTTTGTTCAAGTGTTTGCACTTTTGATTCCAAGTTTTTTATATCGTCTTTTGAGATAGTACCAATATATGAAAATACCCCACGTATAACAAAAAACAATACTAACCCGATTATCACACACCCTACAATAAACAAAACAACAAACAATTTAATATACTTTTTAAATTGTATATTATCTTTTACAGCCAGTTGTTTTATGTTTTGAAATATTTTTTTATACATAATAAGTTTATTTATTTTCTAGTAATGCTTTTATCCGCTCCTCTACTGGTGGATGCGTCATAAAAAGACGAGTGATTTTTTTACCGCCATCACCAAAAGGGTTTGCTATATACATATGTGCTGTCGCATTGCTTGTGCGCAACATCGGCGCATGATACGAACTGATTTTTTCTAATGCAGCTGCAAGTCCTTCTGGGTAACGAGTAAGAAGTGCACCAGAGGCGTCAGCAAGAAACTCTCGCTTGCGTGATATAGCGAGCTGTATAAGAGTTGCGATAATTGGAGAAAGGATAATAAAAACCAGCCCCACAATCATAAGTACTCCTCCGCTCCCTCTACTGTCATCATCACTACGACGCATTCCTCCCCACAAAAAACTGCGCATGAGCATGTCTGAAAGAAGCGCAATAAACCCCACAAGTACAGCAACCATACTTTGCAGTAGTATATCTCGATTACCGATATGCGCGAGCTCATGAGCAACTACTCCCTCGAGCTCGCTTTTGTTTAAAAGCGCGAGAAGCCCTGTCGTCACTGCTACACTTGCATGTTTTGCATTTCTCCCTGTTGCAAATGCATTTGGGGCAGTATCTTCTATGACCCAAACCTTTGGCTTTGGAAGTCCTGCGGTAATAGCAAGATTTTCTACTATATTGTGAAGCTCTCTAAAAGAAATTGTATCTGCCTCTACTGCCCCCGCGAGCGATAGTGCAATTTTGTCGCTATACCAGTATCCAGCAATGTTCATCGCAATACTAAATATAATTGCAATAGTGAGTATATCTGGATTACCAAAATATATACTTGTAAAATACCCAATACCAAGCACAATCACCAAAAACACCCCCACCAAAAGCCAGGTCTTGTGTACGTTTTTTGATTGCTGTGTATATAATGTTGCCATGTTTTTATTCTATCACAACTGGTATTTGTATATATTTGATTGGTCTACCACTTTCACCACCTGATGGATCGTCTTGTCGGAGCTCAATATATGCAGGCCCTTTTGGGAGCTTGGTGGTATCCAGAGCGCCACCAAACAATACTGGACCAGTAGTCATCCAGTCTGTTTGTGCTGTGAGATAACTTTTGAATACTATGTTTTTATCTACATCCACTATGTTTAGCAATATATTGCCTTCAAAGAAATATCCGCCTTGTATTTCCCCCTGTAATACAATGACTCCTGTTATTTTTTGATGTGGCTGTATAGAAAAAGAAAGTAAGTCTTTTGGTTTTTTATTTTTTTCTTTAGTAGAAATCTGTGCAGTTTCTTCAAAAGTAAGCGTATGCGCTATTGCCGTAGCACGTGCAAGTATTATGTGTGTACACATACTTCCCACAAGAGCAACAATAAAAATAGCGTATACTGGCTTTATTTTTGTATTCATTTTTAGAACTTAACCTCTACTGGCTGCTGAGCAGTATCAGTATCTGGAAGATCAAAGAACTCTTTTTTTATAAAGCCAAAAGACTTTGCAAATATATTTGTCGGGAAAACTTCAATTTTTGTATTATAGTCACGTACATTGCCATTATAAAATCGGCGCGCTGACTGTATTTTGTTTTCAGTATCTGAAAGCTCACTCTGCAGTGCAAGGAAATTAGTATTTGCTTTAAGTTCTGGATATGCCTCTGCAATACCAAATATGCCCGTCATCGCTGCACCAAGCGCACCTTCTGCGGTCGCTCTCTCTCCTAATGTTTTACCTTCTATTGCGTGTGCGCGAGCCTCTGTTACCTTTTCAAACGCAGTACTCTCATGAGCAGCATAGCCTTTCACTGTACTTACCAAATTTGGGATAAGATCATAGCGACGCTTGAGTTGTACTTCTATATCTGCCCACGCTTCTTCTGCGCGGTTTTTGTTTCGCACAAGACTATTGTAACTAAATACTACAAATAAAACGATTAGTACAACTACTATTACTATTATTGGTATCATCATATACTATCAGTATACCCTATTGACACAAATTTTTACAACTATACACTTATATAAAAATTATTGTATTATGGAAAAATTTATTCTTTTCTTGTACCTACTTTTTATAGCAGTACTTTTTTTGAAAGATCCATATGAAAAATTACACAAGTCTCTAAATACATATGTACACGAGACCCCTAGCCTCCAGTCAGAAATAACGTTTCGATTGGTACAACTATACTTTTTTATAGTACTCTTGTGTGTGATACTATTTTCATATGGAGCCTTTTTTGCTCTTAATGAGCCCTAAACAAAAACTCGGAACTATTAGTTCCGAGTTTTTATAATTATTTTTTCTTTGATTGAAATTTTTCCATTAGTACCAAAAGTGGTGATGCAAGGAATATAGATGAGTACACTCCAAAGAACATACCAATTGCGAGCATTGTCGCAAAGAGCTTTGTACTTGCCGGGCCCAATACTGCGAGAGTGATAACCATGATAAGCACAACGAGTGATGTATTGATAGAGCGAGCAAATGTTTCTGAAAGTGAATCCCCTACAAGCTTTTCAAACTTTTCACTAGTATCGGCTTTGTTGTGCTGGAGGTGCTCACGGATACGGTCAAACACGACAATAGTATCTGATACCGAAAGACCAAGTGTAGTGAGCAGTGCGACCACAAAGAGCGTGTCTACCTCTGCACCCATATAGTGACCAAAGATAGCCATCGCCCCTACAGGGATCACAATATCATGGAAAAGTGCGATAATCACTGCGAAGCCGAATTTCCAAGAAGACACTGGGCGAGATACTTTGCGGAATGCATATGCTACAAAGCAGATGATTGCGATAAGTACAAAAATGATAGAAAAGATTGCTTTGCGCGCGAGCTCGCTCCCGACTGTAGGACCGATAGTAGTGAAGCTCAGTTGCTCTGCTTTTGCTCCAGCAAAAGAGAGTACTGCGAGCTCCTGTGCGCGCTCTGCTTCTGTGAGTGTGCGAGTCTTGATACTCACATCAGTCTGATTTACTGGTTGTACGATAGCATCTTTGAAGCCATTTTGTACGAGTACGTTTTGGATTTCAGTAATTTCAGGGCGTGTATCGTATCGGACAGAGAGTAGAGACCCTCCTTTGAAATCAATCCCCATATTGAGCCCAAAAACTGCAATTGCAATTCCTGCAGCTATCACAAAGAGGGCTGAGAGTGCGATAAAAAATTTTTTGAATTTAATTACAAACATATATTTTCCTCTTATTTAATAAATCCACTACTGAATAAAAACTTTCCAAAGCGACTGTGTTTTGGTGTCGGAAGTGCACGAAGGAGCAAGCGATTGATTGTCACCGCTGTTATCATGCTCACAACAACACCGAGAATAAATGTAAGCGCAAACCCTTTCATGAGCGTAGTCCCTACAGCGTAGAGGATCACCCCAATAATAAGACTCGCGACGTTTGCATCACGGATAGAAGTCCATGCACGGCCAAAACCAGCATCAAATGATTCGTGAATAGTACTTCCGCGCTTGCGCTCTTCGCGTGCACGCTCAAATACGAGGATTGTCGCGTCTACTGCCATACCGATAGAAATGATAAATCCTGCAATCCCTGCAGCAGAAAGTGTGACAGGGATAAGACGATACAAAAAGAGTGTAACAATCACATACATAGCGAGCGATACAACAGCGATAATACCAGGTACACGGTACCACACGATAAGGAAAATTGCTACTAGGATAAACCCAATGAGTGCAGCATATGCACCAGCCTCTACCGCCTTGCCGCCGAGTGTCGCACCTATGGTCTCTGTAGAAATAAGTGAGATAGGTACTGGGAGCGCGCCAGCATTGAGGCGTCCTGCGAGTGAACGCATTTCTGTCGGAGTAAATGAACCACTGATTTGCGCCTTACCACCAGTGATAGCTTCACGCACCACAGGTGCTGAGATTACTTCCCCGTCGAGATATATTGCTACAACCTTGCCCACATTATTGCGAGTGATGTCTTCAAATATTTTTGCACCTTCGTCGTTGAACTGAAGTGATACAGTAGGCTCGCCAGTATTTTGATTAAACTCTGGGATCGCTTTTGTAAGATATTTCCCCGTAAGTCCTGTTGCTACAAAGTTGTCACCTTGGTTGAGATTTACAACACCATCTTTTCCGACAGTCACTGTTTGTGGTGTATCAGATTGCACTTTGAATTCTAGAAACGGCGTCTGCCCGATGAGCTTGATAGCTTGCGCTACATCAGTGACCCCTGGGAGCTCTACAGAAAGACGGTGCTCTGTAGTACCTGTCGCTATAGTACTAGTCTGGGTCTGTACTGTAGGTTCAGATACTCCAAAGAGGTTCACACGGCGTTCGATAACACCGCGGAGTACATTCATCGCATCACTTGGGTCTATGTCTCCGATAGCTGCAGTGTCAGCCTTGTAGAGAAGGTGTGTTCCACCAGAGAGGTCGAGCCCGAGACGAAATGGATATTTGCTTATAAATGAATTATTAGTAAATGGTGCTTTAGCTAAAAGCAGAAGTGCGGCAGCTATTGCTACAAACACTACTACAAATGCCAAAATTCTTTGTTTTAAAACGCGATATTTCATATAATACGACATATTCTAGACTATTGGAAGCCTCTCTGCAAGGGTCTTTTACATTACAACATACGAAATATTTTGCGCACTATATCTGCAATCAAAAGCCCTGTGAGAAAGCCTGCGATCACATCTATAGGGAAATGTACTCCTAAATATACCCTTGAAATACCTACCAAAAGCGCAAAAAGGATAAGGAGCATCCCCGCTCGCTGGTGATATGGCCTTATAGCACCTGCAATAGATGCTGCAATAGCGGTGTGCCCCGATGGGAATGAATCCCCTCCTCCATGGAGTACTAATGTCCTGACGCCATCTACAATCTCAAATGGCCGCGGCGCCGCAACCAGCGCTTTTATGAGCGTCACTATGATCCAGGTGAGAAGGACTGAAAAAATAAGTACAAGCCCTTCGATAAATAATTTCTTTTTTTCTATAAATGATTTTGCTATCGCGATTTTCCAAAAGATGCGCACAAATACTGCCCCAAGTACAAGATAAAAAAACCAATACGAGAGCGCGAGAAAAAAATGATCCGCCCATGGTACCCCTGCACCAAAAGATGCAATATGCGCAAAGATTCCTGAATGTAAATTAATTATTGTATCCATAAAATTCTTTTTGTAGGTCGTCTCTGTGGAGTGAGCGTTCAAAGCGACTCATCGAAATAATAATGCCGAGCCCAATACACTCTGCGAGGACGTGCGAGCCACCGTAGCTCATAAACGGGAGCGGTACTCCAGTTACCGGCATGATCCCGATGTTCATCCCTATGTTAATAATAACATGTCCGAGGATAAGTATCGCATATCCCACACAAAAAAGTGTTTCAAAATTTGTCACCCCACGCTCCGCATGCACCAAAATACGCCAGAGAAATATCCCAAATGCAGCTATCACTACAAGTGCACCGATGAGACCCCACTCCTCCGTAAATGCAGCAAATATAAAGTCTGTCTTGTATTCAGGCAAGTAGTGCAAGCGCGACTGCGTACCATACCCTACCCCTTTACCCAAAACTCCACCTGAGCCCACCGCTATCATAGACTGGTACACATTGTACCCACTCTTTCGTATATCGTGTCCTGGGTTTACAAAAGTGATAATTCTGTCTTTTTGATACGGCTTGAAAAAAAACATCCACGCACCAGTAAATACAACAATTGCTATGCCAAAAAGTATCGCCAAGTGTTTTTTGGAAATCCCTGCTACAAGCGCCATACCGAGCCATAGTACTCCGATGACCATCGCAGAACCAAAGTCTGGCTGGAGCATGATAAGCCCTATAGGCACAAGTGCGTATATCGCAGATACAATGAGATATTTTATGTTTTTTATCTCGACATGGCGGCGAGAAAAATATTTTGCAAGCATGAGTATCACCAGGAGCTTGACCATATCTACCGGCTGGAATCCAAATCCACCCAAGCTAAACCAGCTTTTTGCCCCATTGATCCGGTTTGTCGCAAGTACAAAAACAAGTAAAAAAAGTGATGCAATATAGACGAGCGATATATAGCGCGAGTCTCGTAGAAATCGCACATTCATACGCGAGATTACAAACACTGCAATACCACCTATTAAAAACCACAAACTCTGGTGGAATGCGTTTGCAGAGCTATCACTAAAAGACATCATAGTCACAATACCACCAAGTGCAAGTGGTACTATTACAAGCAGCAATGCAAGATCATATTGTTGGACAAATTTTCGGATCATTATTTTTGAGGCAGTGTAAAGGGATTGATACGAGGAAGTACTTCAATGCGATTAATTTTTTTCACTAGTGTAGTATCTGGCCATGTAAATACTATTTCTTTATTTTGGTTTGCTGGAAGGCTGTCTACTATTTTAGTTGATGCAGCAATAGTATTGTCGTCATCATTGTGAAGCAGTACTACAACTGGCATATTTGTAAAAGTTGTATCTGTTTTATTTTCAAGGAGTGCACGTACGCGAGTCCCTGCTTCAAAAGCCTCTGCTCGAGTGATATCTGTTTTAATTACAAATGTTGAAACATCTGGATCTGTCTTTTCCCAGATGGTATCCCCTACAAATGAAAATCGTACCTGTGCGACCTTGGACCCATCTACCTGTATGAGCGGCTCTACGATGGCGCTCTTGCCCACAGTGCCGACAAACGTACTACCAGTGCGAGTAGCTATAATAGAGCCATCTGCATCGTATACATCAAATTTGTAATTCACTGTGCGGGCACTCACTCCAGCGAAGCCATGCTCTATATATGCGACAGCGGTAGTCGATGTTGGCGTCACCACAAAAGGCAATTGCCAGCGGACTTTTGGATTTGTTATTTCATTTTTGCAATAGCGCGTGCAGATCCCCCCACAGTCTACCCCTGTCTCGGTACCGTTTTGAATATTGTCGCTACAAATAGGTGTTTTCTTAAAATACTTCCAGTACACCCCGCCAGATACAAGCACTGCAAAAAGTGCTATGCCTCCTATGTATTGTAATCTCCGCTCTCCTGCCCATGTCATATACCTATATCATACAGCAAAAATCCCAAGTCTGCGACTTGGGATTTAGCAGTGTGGGTCAGTTTCGAACTGACGACCCACGGATTTTCGGTCCGTTGCTCTACCAGGAAAATCTACGATACCTAATTTACATTCGCATGTACACTACTTATGTAAAAAAATAATAACGCTTCATCTCCATCTGAGCTACCACACCGTTGTGATATAAAGAACTTTTAAGTGCTTAGTCCTGGCAGCTACCTACTTTTGCCTCAAAGAGACTATCATCGGTTCTACGGGGCTTAACTTCTCTGTTCGGAATGGGAAGAGGTGTGACCCCCGCGACAAACCACCAAGACAAAGCACTCAAACGTGTTTGTGATACAGCTGTAGTATATACGCTGTATCTAATTTTCTGAACCATTTTTTCAAATGGGTTGATTTCCAGATTTCCTAATAGGAATTGGGCAATTAGTACACCTCTGCTTAACACATTACTGCGCTTCCACATAGTGCCTATCAACGTGATCATCTCTCACGGCCCTCAAACGATGACTAATCTTGGAACTGGCTTCCCTCTTAGATGCTTTCAGAGGTTATCCATTCCGAACATAGCTACTGGGCAATCCACCTGGCGGTAGAGCCCATACACCAGAGGTTCGTTCATTCCGGTCCTCTCGTACTAGGAACGAACTTCCTCAATCATCAACGCCTGCAGTAGATAGGAGACCAACCTGTCTTACGCATCTTTTCACACATTACTGTATGGATCGGACTATATCTTGTACTTATTGCTAAGCACCTCAACGTGTAGTCTCTACGGGTCCTCGTTTGACGAGGTTCCCTCGGTATTACCCTCTATCACTAGTAGGAATTTACCGATATCAGTCGAGCATGTCATTCTATGTCACCATAGACGACCGCCGTATTAAGATGGTTCTCTTTATTCTATCTTTCTTTCATTGTACCCAGTACAATGAACTTTACTTATATTAGACGAAAAGACTAAAACATAATGTATATTAATCTTTGTATTTTTCTTTTTTTCACTCTCCTCGGGATTCAGACAATCTAGAAATCAGTCAAAACACCAGATAAATCTTGTGTTAATTCTAATTCCTAGACGGTCTGAACCCAGCTCGCGTACCTTTTTA
>CAYVSW010000015.1:0-2632 GCA_964454285.1 uncultured Candidatus Saccharibacteria bacterium
TCTGGGAGCGTACTATCGCATCACAGATGATAGATGCAAAGGTACTCAAAACTCGTATTGCAGCAAATATTAGTGGCGACAGTATCCCAGACTTTTCTATCAATGGCTCACGCGTACTTTTCCCAGGATGGCTCATGGTAGACACCGCAGCGCGCGGCGAGGATGTAGAGCTCCCGCAGGTAGTAGAAAAAGACCCACTTCAACTCCTCGATATCACCGAATTCGCAAAGCAAACGCAACCACCAAATCGCTATAGTGAAGCAGGCCTTGTAAAAGAGCTCGAAGCTCGCGGTATCGGCCGCCCATCTACATACGCGGCTATCATTTCTACACTAGAAGCACGCGGCTATATAGAAAAGATCCAGCGCGCGCTCAAGCCTACAGACACTGGCGAAGTAGTATCGAGCTTCCTCGAGCAAAACTTCATGCAGTACATCTCAGACACATTCACCGCAGAAATGGAAAATGAGCTCGACGAAATAGCAGAAGGCGCCCGCGATTATACAAAGACTCTTTCGGATTTTTATATTCCATTCCAAAAAGAAGTAAAAGAAAAAGACAAGCTCGACAAAGCGACAACCCTCGAGGCAGCAGATGCAAAATACAAATGCCCTACCTGCGGCAAAGGCATGGTAGTGAAGCTCGGCCGTGGCGGCAAGTTCCTCTCTTGTATCGACTATCCAAATTGTATGGGGGCACTCATGCTCGATGGTACAGAGATCAAAAAAGACGAGCCTATCGGCACCGACCCAGAGACAGGTCTCCCGATATTTGTACTCGTAGGGAGATTTGGCCCGTATGTGCAGCTCGGTAGCATGCCGGAGAAAAAAGAAAAAGGTGTACGTGCAAAAAAGGGCGATCCAAAGCCAGAAAAACCTCGCATGGCAAGTATTCCAAAACTCATCGAGCCAAGCTCTGTGACCGTAGATATGGCGCTCAAGTACCTCTCGCTCCCGCGCATCCTCGGCGCGCATCCAGAGACCGGAAAAGATGTGATGGCAAACGCCGGCAGATTCGGCCCATATGTCGGCCACGATGGCAACTTCCGCTCTATCAAAGCCCCGCTTGATGTATATACGATCACCCTCGAGCAAGCGCTAGAGCTCCTCGCCCAAGAAAAGAAACCTCGCGGGTTCCAAAAGAAAAAGACTTCCTAAAAGAAGTCTTAATAAATAATTTTTATTTCAAATTTAAATTTTACCAGCATTACATAAAGAATATGCAATAGCAGTAAAACTTTTTTGCATTGATTTGCAAAACAGATTAAATATTTTCATTGTTTTTTTATTAAATAAGAACAAACTATCCTTATAAATATATAATATCATATTATACTGTATTTGTCAAGTATAGGCAAAAAGAGCTTTAAAATATATTATATTTCTATGGATACCCTACTCCCCCTCATCACACACCCGCTCAGTGAAGCTGACAAACAGCTAGTGCAGTCTGCATACGACTTTGCGTATACAAAGCACGATGGGCAGCTGCGCAATAGCGGCGAGCCATATTTTATACACGTACTTGCAGTCGCACAAAACTGCGCGAAGCTCGGCATGGACCTCGAGACTATCATTGCGGCACTCCTCCACGATACTCTCGAAGACACCGACGCGACAGAAGACGAAGTCCGCGAGCTCTTTGGAGAAAATGTACTCTTCCTCGTAAAGGGTGTGACAAAGCTCGGCAAACTCAAATACCGAGGCCAGGAGCGCCATGTAGAGAGCTTGCGCAAATTCTTTGTCGCTATGGCAGAAGACCTCCGTGTGCTCATCATCAAGCTCGCAGACAGACTCCACAATGTATCTACGCTACAGCACGTGCGCCCCGAGAAGGCAGTACGCATCGCACTCGAGACTATCGAAGTCCATGCATCGCTTGCCGGCCGCCTCGGTATGGAAAAATTGAAGAGTATGCTCGAGGATTATGCATTCCCTCATGCATTCCCAAAAGAATACGAGAAGACCAAAAAATTGATCGATGAGATAGTCCCCGAGACAGAGCCTACAGTGGCATATGTACACAAAGAAGTAGAAAAAGTGCTCGCAGATTTTACTATAGCTGGCACTGTGCACTCTCGCGTAAAGGCAACATACAGCACCTACAAGAAGCTCACCAAATACAAATGGAATGCAGAGCAGATATACGATATCGTGGCCCTCCGAGTCATCGTCCCTACCGTTTCAGACTGCTACCAAGTCCTCGGCCTTGTGCACATGCTCTGGAAGCCAATGCCAAAGCGTATCAAGGACTATATCGCGCTACCGAAGCCAAACGGCTACCAGTCCCTCCACACGACCGTGATCACCGAGCAAGGCATTGTAGAGATACAGATCCGTACTACAGAAATGCACCAAGAGGCGGAAATGGGTGTCGCGAGCCACTTCATGTACAAAGAAGCACAATTCGCAAAAAACAGTATCAATAAAAATAAAAAAATGAATTGGATAGACGAGCTCAAAGATCTCCACGAAGTGGTGAACGACCCATCACGATTCCTCGAGCAGCTCCGGGTAGACTTTTTTCGTGACCGTATCTTTGTATTTACCCCAAAAGGCGATGTGATAGACCTCCCCGAAAATGCGAGCCCGGTGGACTTTGCGTATGCAGTGCACTCAGATATCGGCGACAA
>CAYVSW010000015.1:2732-5648 GCA_964454285.1 uncultured Candidatus Saccharibacteria bacterium
AGGTCGTCGGTATTTTCTTCCTCTGCCTTTTGTATATCTTCACCACTTCTATCGTCGAGGAGTGCTGTCTCTTCTGACTGAGTAAAGCCTTCTTCTTGTAGTGTCGGCATAGCTGCCTCTGTAGCAGTAGCTGCAGCAGCTTCATTTTTTGAAAATGCTTCCATGATAGTATTGAGCGCTTCTGGAGAGAAGTAGTCGATAGTGATCTTGCCTCCCTGCTCTTTTTGCTCTATGTGCACGCGTGCACCGAGGCGCTCTTGTAATTCATTTTCAAACTGCGCGAGCTCTGGTGTCGGGAGGAGCTCTTTTTTGCGTACTTTGTCTGTCGCAATACGGCGCGCAATACGCTCTGCTTCACGCACGCTGATCTTGCGGAAGATAATCTCTTTAAAGAGTGTCTGCTGCTCCTCTGGGCGTGTGTTTAGCATCATGAGCGGGCGTGTGTGGCCTTCGCTGATTTTGCGATTCGATACTGCATCGAGTATCTCCGATGGAAGCATGAGGATACGGAGCGTATTTGCAACATACTCACGACTCTTGCCCATCTTTTGCCCGATCTGTGTGTGGGTGAATTTGAATTCATTTACAAGTCGTGCAAATGCATGTGCACGCTCTACACTATTGAGGTCTTCACGCTGGAGGTTCTCTATGATTGCGAGCTCAAGCTTCACCAAGCTATCGTCCCCTACACGGATTATAGCAGGCACCTGCGAGAGCCCTGCTAGCTTTGATGCGCGAAGTCTGCGCTCTCCAGCAATCAATTCGTACTCTGTATATAGACCACCGTCTGCAGTTTCTTTTTCTACACGAGATACAACGAGCGGCTGGAGCACGCCATATTGGCGGATAGATTCTGAAAGGTCGCGAAGTGGGCCTTCTTCGAATTCTCGACGTGGCTGATACGGGTTCGGAAATATTTTATCTACATCGATAAAGAAAATTGAATTGCTGTATGTTTCTGACATAACACATATTGTACCACAGGGTGCTCATTGAAAAAATATCCAAAAAATGCAATAATATTTTTACTTACATAAGTAAGCCGAAGTGGCGGAATGGTAGACGCACTCGACTCAAAATCGAGTATTGGCAACAGTGTGGAGGTTCGAGTCCTCTCTTCGGCACAAAATGCAAAAACCAAAAATCATCGTCGTATGCGGCCCTACTGCAACCGGCAAATCTGATCGCGCAGTAGAAATAGCAAAATCTCTCGTAAGTGGCGGCGAGGTTATTTCTGCGGATTCGCGCCAGGTATACAAATACCTCGATATTGGGAGTGGCAAGATCATGCCTAGTGAAATGCAAGGTATCCCCCACTATATGCTTGATGTGTGCGAGCCGAACGAGGTGTATACAGTGGTAGATTTTCAGAAAGAAGCGCGCAAAAATATCGAGGATATTTTTGCGCGCGGAAAGACCCCAATCATATGCGGTGGCACTGGCATGTATATAGACGCACTCGTATACAATACAGTTTTCCCGGAAGTCCCACAAAACGAAATACTCCGAAAAGAATTGGAGAATAAAACTACAGAAGAGCTACAAACCACTTTGCAAAATCTAGATAGAGAGCGGTATGAAGATATAGATATATACAATCGGGTGCGTCTCATCCGCGCCATAGAGATAGCCACCACTCTCGGCAGCGTGCCAAAATTACAAAAAGAATCTCCATACGATGTGGAGTGGATATATCTAGACTTCCCAGATGATGCGCTCAAAGAGCGCATCCATACCCGCCTCTGCAAACGCATAGACATGGGAATGGTAGAAGAAGTACAACATTTGATTACAAAAAATCTCGCAACCTACGAACGCCTCGAAGGTCTCGGCCTCGAATACCGCTACATTGGGCGATACCTCCAAGGAATTATTTCAAAAGATGCAATGCTCACCCAGCTCGAAATGGAAATCTGGCACTATGCAAAGCGACAAAGGACATGGTTTAAGAAATACGCCGTCGTATAGCGCTATATACTTTTTTGCCAAACATATATACAACAGTAGCTCCGATAATACAAATAATAAAGATCATCAGATTGTCGCCCAATATTTTTCCGAGTATATTTCCTGCATATATACCAACTACTGCCCACAAAAGCGAACCTATCGCACTGTACATGATGTATTTTTTTATCACGACACCACGCACTGCCGCAAAGAGAGATGGCGTAGAGCGTATCACCGGCAGCAACTTACCAAAAATTACAACCAATGCTACATGCCTATCAAAAAGATCCCAATGCTTTTGATGTTTCTCTTTAAAAATTAGTTTCTTAACCCATGGAGTATCTTTGTATTTTCTCCCAATCAAAAAGCCGATCATGTCACCAAAAAATGTACCTATCGCAATGATAAAAACAGTAATTATAGGATTTACAAAACCTTCAGCAGATAATCCGCCCACAATAACAGCGATAGTACCTCCTGGTAAAAAAGTACCTACAACGGGCATACCTTCTATAACCGAAGTTATAAATACAAGCATGTACCGAAAAAATTCAGGGATACTAAAAAAGATATGTTCTATGTATGGTCCTATGTTTTGCATGCGGGCGATGAAGGAATCGGACCCTCACCAAAGGTTTTGGAGACCTTCGTTCTACCACTAAACTAATCGCCCAAACTAGTACTGCACACTATAGCAAAAAATAGCCATTTCGGCTACTTTTTGTTTGCTATTTCTTTGACTCTTTGAATTCGATTACCTTGCGGAGCTTCTTGCTGTATTTGTTGAATTTGAGCTTGATGCCGGCGAGTTTTTTCTTGTTCTTTGCAGACCAATATGTCTCCCCTGTCTCTTTATTTGTGAGTTTTACTAAATTTTGCTGTGGCATAGTGGAAGTACTATATCAGAAAAGCCTATTTTCGGCAAATCCCCATCTGCTTGACTTTTATATAATAATATGCTAATAT
>CAYVSW010000015.1:5748-13584 GCA_964454285.1 uncultured Candidatus Saccharibacteria bacterium
AAACTTCCCACGATATACACTATCGTGGGATTTTATTTTGTGCTATACCTATGTATATGAAAAAGAAGTCGAAGAAAAAGTCATTTCAAAAACGCACACAAGTAAAGCTCGAAAAGTATGCAATCTCTGCTACTGGCTGGCTCGGGTCTATTAAAAGCCTCATCGTGCACACGCTCCTTTTCCTGGTGTGTTTTATCATTCCCCTCTTTGGTGTGCCACTCGATAGAGTGCTCCTCGTGCTCACCACTATCCTCTCGCTCGAGGCTATATACCTTGCGATATTTATCCAGATGTCAGTGAACAAAAACACGGCAGATATCGAAGAAATCCAGGAAGACATGGAAGATATCGCCGAGGACATCGAGGAAATCAGCGTAGATGTCGATGAGATCCAAAAAGACGTGGACGAAATCCAGGAGGATGTGGAAGGTATCCAAGAAGACGTCGATGAAATCCAGGAAGACATCGAGGAAATCGAAGAAGACAGCGAAGAGGATGTCCAAATAGAAAAGAAAGAAATAGAGACTTTGAATTCTATCCAGTCAACGCTGGCCCAACTCCAAAAAGAAATAGAGCTTTTGAAGAAAAAGGAGTAGCTTGACTTTTTTATATACAAGCGTATTGTATATAAAAAATTAAGTTATATGAAAATTTTTGTAATTCCATTGTATTTAGGCGACAATTTTCACAAAGAAAATTGGCCGAACGACATCTCTCGTGTTTGTAAATATCTAAAAAGAGCATTATTGTTTTTTGGTACGCGTAAAAACTTTACCGTATTTTACCCTCCAAATGACAAAAATGATGCGATTGGCCAGTATATCCACCATTTTGATGTTGATAAAATTTTAATTGATTTTGAAAAAATTAAAATGGATATCTATGCTCCTCTTGTTGATACCAACTATTATGGACAAGAAGGGATGGTGCCCCTATTAGAGACTGTAAAAAAGCAATTAGATAAAAGTAAAATAACTAGTTATGAAAATGTAATTATTTTTATAAATATGAATCATGCTGAAAGTTTTATTACAGCTATTCGTCAAAATATGGGTACTACATTAGTTAGCGATTTCTCTAAACTGGGTACTATTGGAAATACTGAATGCTTCTTTTTTGATACAAAAGAAATTGACAGTGTTGAAGAATTACGTTTTCACAAGCATCTTGATTTTTTTATTCCAAAAGATATACAAGATCTTAATGAAAACATAATGAATCTTGGTAAAAAAATACATCAACAAGTAAAAAAATTTGGTCATACCAATTTTTTACAAAATTATGCAAATTTTGTACTCTAAAGTTTTACAAACAGCCCAATTTATTTTGGGCTGTTTTTATATCTTAAACTCAATCACGTCCCTCCTCCTTCGCTAAAGCTACGGCGGACAGGCATCTTTTAGATTTTGAACTCGACTACGTCTCCATCTTTTACGATATACTCTTTACCCTCGGTGCGGACTTTGCCTTTTGCGCGAGCTTCTGCATATGAGCCAGCGTCGAGGAGGTCTTTCCAAAATACCACCTCTGCACGGATGAATTTTTCTTTGAAATCCGTGTGGATTGCAGCCGCTGCAACAGGAGCAGTACTTCCCTTTTGTACTGTCCATGCGCGAGTCTCCATTGGCCCAGTAGTAAAATACACTTCGAGTCCGAGCAATTTGTAACCTTCGGTGATAAGGTCATTTATCCCATCATGCTCGCCACCGAGCTCCTTGCGAAACAACTCTTTTTCTTCACCTGCAAAGTCTTTGAGGTCGTCTTCTATCTTTGCATCTATCACTACATAGCCTGCACCAGTACTGGTGATCCAATCGGTGAGCTCTTTGAAAAGCTCAGGGCTTGATTCATCCAAATTTTTTGTCCCACCTCTTTTGTTGAGTCCATACAAAAACTTTTTCATCGTAAGGAGGTTGAGCAATTTTACTACTGCATACTCCTCTGGTTCGAGTGCTACAGTATTTGCGAGCTGTTCTGCTTCGAGCGCTGCTTCTATTTTTTTGAGAGCTGCCTCTTCGAGGATTGCATTTTTGTCTCCTCGCTTTACGTCTTTTTGCAAATTGTTTATTCTCTTTGTTACTGTCTCAAAGTCTGCAAGGATGAGCTCGAGGTTGATCACGCGTATATCGCGAAGTGGGTCTACATTGCCATATACATGGGCGATCTCTGTACCACCACCCACTATAGGAAAAAGGCGCACCATCTCGAGGATTGCATCTGTCTCACGGATATTTGCGAGGAATTTATTTCCCAAACCTTCGCCTTTTGATGCTCCTGCGACAAGTCCTGCGATGTCTACAAATTCTATAGCTGCGGGGAGCGTCTTCTCTGATCCAGAAAATTTCGCCAGTTGTTCGAGGCGTGCATCAGGCACAGCCACAATACCTACCGATGGATCGATAGTACAAAATGGGTAGTTTTCTGCGGGTACGCCTTTTTTGGTGAGCGCATTAAAGAGTGTTGATTTTCCTACATTCGGTAGGCCGACGATTCCGATTTGGAGCATGGTATATAGCTGTTATTTTTTCATCATGAGTTGCATCAGTGGCATGAGCGCTTCGCGATGCTTCACAATATCTGCTTTGTATTTTTCTGAAACCATAGCCATAGCATACATATCTGCCATGCCATTTTTTTTGTACTCGTCCATTTCTTTTTGCATTTTTTCAAAGAGTTCTTTTACCTCTTTGTTATCTTCTAGAGATTTCATTGCTCCCATAAGCTCTGGGTTGCTCTCCATCTCTTTTGCGATAGCTTCTGCTTGGTCTTTATCTACCCCCTTTGCGCGGAGCGCTGTTTTCATTAAAAACGATTTGATACTCATATATAGGCACTATAGCAAAATAGACACTTTTACTCAATACCGCAATGTGCTTTATTTTTGCGGTAAATGCGCCCCTGTTTAAAAACTTTGAATACGTGTGAAATAGGCACAATAGAAAGGAAATAGTGAAAATCTATCAGACTACGGAGGATCCATGGTAATATCCCTGTCATAGTGATCTTGCCGCCGCCGAGCACTGCCCAGTGTGTACCTATAGGGATCACAAAGCTTGGCTGGTCTTGGACAAAAGGTTTGAGATCTTTTCCTTTTTCGAGATTTGCAATTGCGTCGCCGATATAATTGCCATGCTTAATAGCGGTCTGCGCAAGGCCGCTGTATGCAGTACCCGCACCATCCCCTGCGATAAATACACTTTCAACTCCTGGCATCTGTAATGTGTCTGTCACCACGACGCGCTTGCGCTCGGTGAGCGCTACGCCTGGGATAGCGGTATACATACCACTAATACGAGTACCAGCAGTCCACACTACCGTATGCGCATCCATAGACATATCTTTGAGTATCACCTCTTCTATCTCTTGCGACTGGAGTGCGCGATTTACAAAAATGTTTACTCCCATTTTGCGCAAGCGTGCATCTGCGAGTTTTGAAACTTTTTCTGGGAGTGTCGGGAGTACCCGAGAGTTTGACTCGATGAGATCTACGGTGACAAAGCTCGGGTCTACACCATAGGTCTTTGCAAGTCCACGGAGATAGTGAGTGAGGTCGCCCGCAAGCTCTACACCAGATGGCCCACCGCCGACGATGATAATATGCAGCGCTGTGACAAGTGCGTCTTTTGTCATATCTTTGCCGCGCATCATAATCTCGCAAAAATGTTTTTTGAGCTTGTGTGCCTCACTTACAGATTTGAAACTAAATGAATGCTCTGGAAGTCCTGGGATATTGAAAAAATTTGTCTCACTTCCGAGTGCTACTACCACGTAGTCGTATGCGATGCGTGCACCACCGATGAGCACAACTTCTTTTTTTTCTATATCGAGCGTTTCAAAAGTCGCATCTACTATCTCGACATTTTGTGGGAAAATTTTTGTGAGCGGTACAGAAACCTCGATAGCGAGCGCACCAGTGACAAGCTTGTAGAGCGCTGGGTAGTACTCAAAATATGATTTATTTGAGACGAGGGTAATCTGCGCTCCCGGGAGCTTTTTTTGGATCTTTTTGATAGTCGCAATGCCGGCAAATCCCCCACCTACGACCACCACCTTCGATGACGACGCTACTTTTGGAGCACTTTTTTCTGTATTCATAGGCCCAAGTATAGCAAAATCGGGCAAAAGGTTCTATACTATAAACACCTGTAATATGAAGCACACTCACTCGTCACAATCAGTAGAAGATAGTTTTTTTACACTTTTTGACACATATCAAGACCAGATCTTCAGATTTGTGCTTTTTCGGGTAAAAAACCGAGCACTTGCAACAGATCTGACCCAGGATGTCTTTACCCGAGTATGGCAATATATGGCAGCTGGTGGCAACATAGACCACCCACAAGCTTTCATATATCGCACTGCCCGCAATGCAACTGTAGACTACTACAAGCGCTCAAAGAGCTATTCGCTCGACGACCTGATAAATGAGGGTTTTGAGCCAGAGACCAACAAGACCGTAGATGAAATATTCCTCCAAGACGACATTGCGGGGGTCCAAAAACTTCTGGAAGAGCTTGATGAAAAAAGTAAACAAATTATCTTTTTGCGATACGCCGAAGAGCAATCGCTCGAAGAAATTGCAGATACTTTTGGCAAAACACCAAATGCTATCGCAGTACAAATACACCGTATCGTAGAAAAACTACGCAAATCATACGACAAATACCATGGAACATAATTTACAAAAATTAGCACGAATAAAAAATTTGCATCTCAGTCATAGTGAGCGTGCAAATTTGCGTGCGCGCATGGCATACCAAATGAGCATCACTCCTGTGATGCCACGTGTATCATGGATACAAAAGAGTGCGCAGCATGGCCTCCGCATTGTACTCTCTACTTCTATATTCCTCGTATTCGTGTGTGGTAGTATTTCTGTGGTTGCAAATACTGCGCTCCCTGGCGACCCACTCTACACATTTAAATTAAATGTAAATGAAGAAGTAAAAGGGGTATTTCTCAAGACTCCTGACGCAAAGATTGCATGGCAGAAAACTCGTATCCAGACTCGTCTCGACGAAATACAGATCCTCGCTCAGACCAAGACACTCACCCCTGCAAAGCAGGCAACACTTGAAAAAGCACTCGATGAGCACGTAGGCGCACTTACAAAAGAGATTGGACAACAGGATACTGCAACAGCTCTCGCTACAACAGCAGCTCTCGAAGCGACTCTCCAGATCAAAAAAGACGCAGTACTTAGCGATACTGGAGTAGATACAACTGCAGCTGCAAAGACTATCGACACCGCAATCCAAAAAGTTTCAGACAAAGAAATAGAGCTTTTGAATACCCAACTTGATTCAATAAAAATCGATACGCAAAATACTGAAGTTACACCTATCACAGTAGATAGTACAAAAACTCCTCCGAAAACTATTACTCCTTCTGAGCAATAAAACGCTCAAGGAGTAAGAACAGGCCGATACCTGAAAGAATAACCACACCTAGTATGATCTTCTTGGTGTGGTTATTTGTTTGTACAGGTTTTTCTTCCTGTTTTATTTCTGTAGCTATAGGAGTATTTTTGACAGGAATATTTTGCATGCTCATAGTCTGCATAGTACTACTAGAACGAGAGATGCTTGTTTTAGGTACACTTTTTTGTGTAATTGTTTTTTCTACTTCTGTAGTAAAACCTGCAAACGGTGTATATATTTTTGCGCCCTGCACGCTCACAACCCCAAGAGCCTTTGCAGAAAAAGTCACTGTAGCTTTTGGCGCAATAAAAGTCATCGGCGGAAATACGGTCTTGCCACTATCGGTTTCGAGATGCCAGTCTGATATTTCTGCTACTTTGTCACTACTATTTTTCACGACGAGTGCCCCGCCATTGTCTATCACCGTGAGTGATACCGTCGGCATAAACACCTCTACTTTTTTACTATCCATAAGTATCGGCTTTTTCTCATACCTACTCCTGTAATATGCGAAAGAAATAGTATAGTTACCTGGGTACTGATATGTATGGGTGAGCGGCTCTGTGTTTGAGTCTTTTGTAAGGTACGTACCATCGCCAAAATTCCAAACAAAATGCCCATAGCCGGGGGTCATATATTCAAGTATTGCCTCAGCGCCTATCTCGTACTGGACTCCACTATAGAGCGGGCTCGGTATACTAAATGCTACATGTGGGACTATTTTTGTAGGAGTAGATTGCACTGTAGTTGTCTGTGTTGCCCCGGTATCTGTAGCACTAGTGCCGGCTCCCGCATTTGCAGATTTTGGAGTAGCCACTGCTGTGATCCAGCTAGAGCCATTCCACTGCATTGTTTGATTTGTAGTCGTATTACCCGCTGGCCATTTTATTGTTGCATCAAGCGTCTGTACTACAGAGCCACCATTTTCTAGTATGAGTTTTTCCCCACTATCTGAAAGCGCGCCAGTGTATATTTTGTCTGCAGTGATATCTGGTACTGTCGTATCATCTGTGCGCTCGAGTAAATAAAACCCATTTGCAGAGACACTACCCGTAAGGGTGATACTTACACTGTTGTCTGCTGTACGAAGCTTCCATCCAGAGAGCGAGACACTTGTATCCCCAGTATTTGCGAGCTCTATCCATTCATCACTTGCGCTATGCGCTGTCCCCATCCACGCTACTTCATTGATGATAACTTCTGCATGTGCACTACATGGCACTGCGATAAAAAGTATACAAATCAGTAGGGTGAGTTTTTTCATGTTATGACAAGACTTTTTTTAGATCTTCATGACTAATCTCCTCTCGCACTGCTTCTGTATGCGGTAGCGGTGGTATATGTGGCTTTTGTGGGAGTGGTGCTGGCTCTGGTGTTTGATGGTGTACACTCGGAGCAGTATGAGCTTGGGGCGCAGATGCTGATGCTCCAGGTGTTTGTAGTACCTCTTTTTGTACTGATGCTGGGGCTGCTACTGTCTTTTTTTCAAGTGCAGCTTTTTCTAATGCTTCACGAAGGAGGTTTCTGTTTTGCTCTGTTGGTCCACGCTCTGCATGCTTTACAGGAGCGACACTTTGTATAAGCGGCTTCTCACCGACAAATGGCGTAGGGCCATCTGGGCTCTCAGGAATCACTCGTGCAACTATCGGCTCTCGCTCAAATGCTTTTTTGAAAGGATTGTGCGATACGGGCGCTTTTGGAGCTTGCTGCTGTACTGGCCGAGGAGTTGCTTGTGGAGTCTGGTGAAAAGTTTGCTCTTGCACTGGCGCCTGATTGGTATACTTTTGTGCAGCTTGTACAATAGGTGCTTGCTGCGCACTAGGCTGCATAGTAGTTTGTTGCTGTGGGCGTGGGGTGTATTCTTTTTTAGGCCATTCCTTTTTTATATACGGCCCAGGAGTAGTAGCAGTAAATTGCTGTTTTGGCCACTCTTTTTTTACATGGGGTGCACGTGGTGCATCGTGCACTGGTGCAGCTGTATATTGCTGCTGTGGTGCTGGAGCTGGAGTGTATGACTGCTGCGGAGTACCACTAGTATCTAGGTTTGCAGGCACGATGCGCTGCGGGCGGAGGTCTTGCGCAAACCATGCTTTGATATTTTCTTCTACTGTCGCTCGCTCGATAGCATTTGTTTTGCGCGATGTTTCTATCACATCATTTCTGTACGAAATCTGTGGGCGTGGGAGCGGCGCAAGGGTTCGTGCAGAAAATGCCTGAGAACCGATGTCATTTATCATGAGCGTCAGATATATCTGCGCCATGCCGAGATTGATGAGGTCATTTTGGGTGAATTGCGGTGCAAAAACTTTTTCGAGGAGCTCTGCATCGAGCGGCCCCACACGGAAGCTGATAGTCGTACCCACGTTTCCAAATACCGCATCGCGGACTTTTTCTTCCATCTGTGCTACGTACTGAT
>CAYVSW010000016.1:0-11573 GCA_964454285.1 uncultured Candidatus Saccharibacteria bacterium
TGATACGCTTTCTACCTACCGTATTATCTTCTTGGAAGAAAAGGATAGTCAAGGTGGTGCTCTCAAGCTTGTCTGCTATCGCTATGACGGTGGCCGGCTCTCCTTGTACGTGCGTCGGGTGAGCCCTGACCGCGCGTGGGACGGTGCCGTCGATGCGTGGCTTCAGCAACAGTAATGCTTTGCATTTTATTTTTAAAACCTAAGACTCTTTGGAGCTTAGGTTTTTTTGTTTATACTGTGGAGGTATTCTTTTGGTATTTGTACGGCTATGGCTTTACGGCGAGGAATATATACACATAGTTTAGAGAGCTGTATTGGGTTTCTTATACAGGAGATGAAGTATGTGTGTCTTAAAAAAATATTCTGTTGGTAAGACACAATGGTGCAATTGTATGTTGCCGCAATATATACATTGTTTCTTATGTGATACGCACAATAGAAACAAGGTGGTCCAGATGTTGTGTCTTACAAAAGAGCTCTCAAGCTTGTCTGCAATCGCAATGACGATGGCAAGCTCAACTTGTACGTGAATCAGGTGAACCCTGACAACACGTGGAACGATGCCGACAATGCGTGGCTTCAGCAACAAAATATATACATAATAAAAACAAGCCTGTTTGTTCAGGCTTGTTTTTATTTTTCATCAATTGCTTTTTTCCATCCGCCCAGCATTTTGCCTATTTCATAAAGCATATCAGCAAGATGCGCATATTGTTTTTCTGGTATGAGCTTTGCTTCCTGTGCAGTCTGTAGTAAAAAAATCACCATATCATTTTCTAAAATTGCCTTAGTAAGAAAACTACTTTTTTCTATGCCTTTTGCGTAGTATGCTTGATATATGTATTCAAGAAGATATAAGAAATGGCTTTCAATTCTTGCACCAGTGCCAAAGCGTGCAGTTTTTGGTATATGAGGGAGAATATTGTGCCAGAGTATAAAGGCGTCCTTGGTGCGGACAACAATCGAACTTGTACCAAATGTTTTGCGGGGGGGGTATTATTCATGGTTTCGATTGTATCATATCGCGCACGAGTCTATATTGCGCATGGCAAGATTTTGTCCGGGGTAAGAAATACAAGAAAGATGTCAGCGAGTATAGTCTACGATTAGATTATAATTTGCGTGAATTGCATACTATTTTAAAAAACAAGACATACAGTCATGGTACGTATAGTCATTTCAAAATAAATGATCCCAAGTCACGAGATATACACAAAGCCTTTGTGCGAGATAGGGTAGTGCATCATCTTTTATATACAGCACTGTACCCATATTTTGACAAGAAATTTATATATGATTCATACTCGTGCCGTATAAACAAAGGCACACATAAGGCAATAGTGAGGTTCAAAGATTTTGCCCGGAGCGTATCCTGCAATAATACCAAGACTTGCTGGGTACTCAAGTGTGATGTACGTAAGTTTTTTGCAAGTATAGATCATGAGATTTTAAAAAACATCCTTGCAAAGCATATTGCTGATACAAGAACACTCGCAGTACTAGAGAATATTATTGATAGTTTTCATACCGAGGGGAAGATAGGTGTCGGACTCCCGCTTGGCAATCTCACCTCACAACTATTGGTAAATATTTATATGAATGAATTTGATCAATATGTAAAGCATGTATTAAAAGAAAGAAACTATATACGATACGCAGATGATTTTGTATTCCTTTCGAGAGATAAAAAACATCTAGAAAAATTAATCCCGATATTATTGGAGTATTTAGAAAATGTATTAAAACTGAGCCTGCATCCAGATAAGGTGTATATAAAAACCTTTGCGTCGGGTGTGGATTTTCTCGGCTGGGTGCATTTTCCGAAACATCGTGTACTTCGCACTGCAACAAAATGGCGAATGCTCAAAAAGCTTGTGCAAGATCCAAGTAAAGAAACAGTCGCTTCGTACAAAGGCATGCTTTCGCATGGTAATGGGTACAAACTTAGTATACAGAGTAATTTATAAATGCAAATTATTTGCATTTATAAAAAATACAAAAAAATATTTTTGTTGAGTTATCCACAGGTACATGCAAAAAAATATTGCATGTATATTTTTTATGCGAGATAATAATAATACATGTGGTGATAACGCGTTCAATCACAAAATAAAGTGGTCGATCATCACAGATGATTATTAATCTTAAACAAAAATATTTTTATGGCAATGAAAAAGAAAGTAGCAAAAAAAGCTGTTAAGAAAGCAGTAAAGAAAGTTGCAAAGAAAGCAGTAAAAAAGACTGCAAAGAAAGTTGCAAAGAAAGCAGTAAAAAAGGTAGCAAAAAAGAAATAATTTCTTTTTAACACCTTATTCTCACTTACAAAAATGCACTCCAAATAGGGGTGCATTTTTGTGTCTTTTGTGGTAAAATAAGCACCTATATGAATACTTTTTTCGAACAATTATTTGAACGCGGTACTATAAGTGGTTTTAAAAAGCAGCTCCCAGCTATAGCAAAAGCGGGGGAAAAATACGCAGCATTTTTAGATACTGATTTCCCTAAAGAAACAGAGAGCTTCAAATCTCGTATAGTGCAGGGTGAAGACTTGGACAAGATACTTCCAGAGGCTTTTGCGCTCGTTCGTGAAGCCTCTACTCGAGTGCTGGGCAAGCGCCACTATGATGTACAGATGATGGCGGGTATGGCGCTCCACTCTGGAGTGGTAGCAGAGATGCGCACTGGTGAAGGAAAGACTCTCATGGCGACAGCGCCTGCGTATTTGCGGGCACTCACCGGCAATGGTGTACACGTAGTCACCGTGAATGACTACCTCGCACGCCGCGATGCGACATGGATGGGTGCAGTGTATGCATTTCTCGGGCTTTCTGTGGGAGTGCTCAATGGAGGATATACATCATTTCTTTATGACCCGACACATGAAAGTGAAGTAGAAGAGAAAACAGACGAAGGGGTATTCCAAGTGGTAAAGCAGCTGCTCCGCCCAGTATCTCGCAAGGATGCGTACGCAGCAGATATCACCTACGGTACAAATAGTGAATTTGGCTTCGACTACCTACGCGACAATCTCGTACAGAGTAAAGACGAGCTTGTACAGCGGGGGCATTATTTTGCTATTGTGGACGAAGTAGACTCTATTTTGATAGACGAATCTCGCACACCGCTTATTATTTCAAATGCGACACAAGACTCTGAGAGTATGTATACCAGTGCTCGCGATGCAGCTTCCCAGCTCGAGCAGGAAACAGATTACACTGTAGACGAAAAGCTCAAAGCAATCTCTCTCACAGATGAGGGTATCACCAAAGCAGAAAAGCTTTTGGGGATAGAAAACCTCTACACCCAGAAAGGCATCGCATATGTGCACCACCTTGAGACTGCAGTACGCGCACGAGCATTGTTTGTAAAAGACAAAGACTATGTAGTAAAAGATGGCGAGGTTGTGATTGTCGACCCATTTACTGGCCGCATGCAGCCAGGGCGCCGCTGGAGCGAAGGGCTCCACCAAGCAATAGAAGCAAAAGAAGGGGTCCGTATCGAAAAAGAAACACAATCTGTGGCTTCTATTACATACCAAAACTATTTCAAATTCTACAAGACACTCTCTGGTATGACAGGGACCGCAAAGACCTCTGAAGAAGAATTCCTCAAAGTATATGGTCTTTCTGTAGTATCTATCCCGACGCACTATCCAAACAAACGTACAGACAATACCGATCTGATTTTTATAAATGAAGAAGCAAAGTTCAAGGCTATTGCAAAACAGGTAAAAGAGCTCCATGAAAAAGGGCAGCCAGTACTCATAGGTACCGTGTCTATCGAAAAAAATGAGCTTCTCTCGGCGTATCTCAAGCGTGAGGGTATCCCACACCAGGTGCTCAATGCAAAAAACCACGAGCAAGAGGGAAGTGTGATCGCCCAAGCAGGCCGCAAAGGGTCTGTAGTGATCGCGACAAACATGGCAGGACGTGGGGTGGACATCATACTTGGTGGCAATCCTATGGTCCCAGAGGAACACGCATTTGTAAAAGAAGTAGGGGGATTGGCAGTGATCGGTACAGAGCGACATGAAGCTCGCCGCATAGACAACCAGCTCCGCGGCCGTGCAGGTCGCCAGGGAGACCCAGGGGTAACACAATTTTTTGTCTCTATGGACGACGACCTCATGCGTATATTCGGCTCAGACCGCATGAAAGGCATGCTCGAAAAGCTCAATATGCCAGAGGATATGCCAATACAGAACGGTTTTGTATCTCGTGCACTCGAGTCTGCGCAGAAGAAAATCGAAGGGTTCCACTTTGACGCCCGCAAGAGCACCCTCGAGTACGATACTGTACTCTCATATCAGCGTGATGTAGTCTATGGTCGCCGCAAAGCTATGCTCTTTGGCGACCAGGGGCATATTATGACTAGCTACTACGAGCTCGGCGACAAAGAGATGCTCGAAAAGCTCGCACTAGAGAAAATCGCCCTCGTAGGAGAAGATGCGTTTTGGGACAATGTCCGCCGATCTATACTTTATGTATCTGATTTACTATGGGTAGAGCACATAGATACTATGGAACACATGCGTCAAAGTGTAGGACTTCGTGCCTACGGACAGCGAGAACCCCTTGTAGAATATAAGAAAGAGGCGACTCGGCTCTTCCGCGAGATGGAGACCCGTTTTGCTGATCAGACTACAAGTATCATCCAGGCAATAGGGGATCAAGCGAATAATAATTAGAACATAAATTTGACTATTTGTCAAGTTATGTATCATAAAATACCCTTATTTTATAAGGGTATTTTATATTTGACACATCATATTTTCATTGTATAACCATTGACAATAAAACCTGAATATGCTATTATATATGTATTCCTTACACCACATTGGTTAAGGAATTTCGCTTCAAAGGAGTAATCCTTTAGAAATGAAATTCGCTGACACGAAGTTCCTCCGGAGCTAAACCGGAACATATGAGTAAAACAAATACAATATTTAAGTCTTTTATCGTTGTACCAATGATCGCGACAAGTCTATCGGTTAACACCATGACAGTGTCAATGAGTTCTATCGTAGCTCAGATCCCGACTATGGCGGCAAAAGAAGTAGCTTCTATCAAATCCCCTGAGCAGCAATTGCGTGAGGAGCGCGCTGCGAAAATCGACGCATATTATGCTAAATATAATATGCCCCTCGAAGGATATGGTATGAAAATGGTACTTGAAGCGGAGAAGCATGATGTTGACTGGCGTATGATGCCAGCGATATCAGTCCGTGAGTCTACTGGTGGTAAGTTTGCATGTAAAAGTGTTACTTATAGTGCCTTTGGATTCGGCTCATGTAGAATTAACTTCAAGAGTTATGACCAGGCTATAGAATTACTTGCAAAAAATTTGGGCGGTAATAACCCAAACACTGCATATTTCTACGCGGGCAAGACGAATCGTCAGATTCTCGAGTCTTATAATCCACCATCTGTTGTTGCAACATATGCGGATGAAGTGATGGCAATCATGGAAAAGATTGAAAACATTACAGTCTAATATACAAACAAAAACCCCGATTGCTCGGGGTTTTTGTGTATGTAAAAAGTCCGGCATTTCTGCAGGACTTTAAAGTTTAAGCTTCTCTTTCTTCAGCACAATCATCAAAGTACCATCGCATACGAGGGTTGTCTTGTATGGTTGGAGTGTTTGTTTGAATTACTAATTGTGTGCTGTTAGAAGCCTCCAATAGGGGGGTACACTTCTTTTTTGCTTCATACTCTTTAAAAATACCTACTAGTTTGTGCAACCAATTTTGTATTTTTGTTGAAAAGTCTTTATAGAATATACAAGTTCTTTTGTCTACCTTGAAAAGATGATCGGCCTGAGCATAACAATCATAGTTTTGGATGCTGTAGTTGCCGATAATTTTTTTAAGAGCTTGTATCTCTAATGTTTCTTTAGATGTTTTACCTTCTAAAAAATTTTGAAGTTTGCAAAATGCATTGTCTATGGCTTCTGCTTTTTTTGAAAGAAGTCTTGTTTTAGCATTGTACATAAAAATAGTTTTCTATACTATATCACGCACAAAATATATGTCAAATTACTCAAAAGTCTTTATATTTTCTATCTGGAGGGAGAATCGTTCGTCGCGCATAGTGGTATTGCACTGCATAGCGACTATCGCACCTTCTACTACTTTGTTGCCGATTTCTTTGAATTTCTCGGGGAAGACGACGCCTTCTACAGAGCCGGTCTTGTCTTCGACAGTCACAAATGCCATACGGGTATTTGCTTTGGTGATGATGAGCTTGACACTTGCAATACGGGCAACGAGGAATTTGCCTTTTACATTTTTCTCTTCACTTGCCATGAGACTTGCAATAGTGCTACCAGCTTTTGCTATTTTGTCCTCGTATACATCGAGCGGGTGGCCAGAGATATAGAAGCCGAGGAGCTCTTTTTCCCATGCGAGAATGGTGTTGGGAGCAATAGGGACGACCTCTTTCATATGGAGGGTACTTTTTGGGGCGTCTGCGAGTGTGTCAAAGAGGCCGCCTTGGTTTTCTTTGCTGAACATACCGATGCCTTTGTGGAAAGAAAGGAGGTTCTCCATGTTTTCATAGAGGGTATTGCGGTCACCAAATGCGTCCATCGCGCCACACATGATGAGCGCGCTGAGGGATTTTTTGTTGAGGTTGCGGTGCTGTACGCGCTCGAGGAAGTTTTCGATACTGGTAAAAGCCCCACGCTCTTTGCGCTCTTTGATGATAGCTTTACCGATTTCCTCACCAAAGTTTTTGATATTGTTCATCCCAAAGCGGATTTTTTTGGTAGGGGTGCCGTTTTCTACGACTACGGTAAATTCACTAAAAGATTCATTTACATCTGGAGGGAGGATTGTGAAGTCCATGCGTTTTGCCTCGGCGATGTATTCACTACAGGTCTCGATATCGCCTGATTCTGCGGTCATACAGGCGCTGAGATACTCTGGAGCATAGTTTGCCTTCAAATACGCTGTACGATACGCTACGAGGCCGTATGACGCTGCGTGGGCTTTGTTAAAACCGTACGCTGCAAATGGTTCTATTTTTTTCCAGAGGTCGTCTATCTTTTTTATATCGAGGCCGCCATATTCGCTACAGCCTTTGTAGAATTTTTCTTTTTGCTCGGCCATTTCAGCAGGAATCTTTTTTCCCATGGCTTTACGGAATTTGTCTGCATCGAGCCAGGTATAACCTGCGAGCCGGATAGACGCCATCAACACGTCGTCTTGGTATACGAGGAGCCCGTAGGATGCTTCGAGGTCTTCTTTCATGCGAGGGTCAGGGTAGTTGATATATTTTGGGTTTTGCTTACGACGGATGTATTCAGGGATAACTTCCATAGGTCCTGGGCGATACAATGCCACCATCGCCATGAGGTCTTCTACTTTAGACGGCTTCATTTCTTTGATGTAGGCTGTCATACCAGAACTCGCCATTTGGAATACTCCCACCGTCTCGCCACGAGAGAGCATGTCGAACACATTTTTGTCGTCGAGGGGTACTGTGTCTATATCTATATCGATACCGCGGATTTTTTTGATACGCTCTATAGCGCCAGAAATAAACTGCAAGTTGCGGATTCCAAGCATATCGAATTTTGGTAGATTGACCACACCATCGCGGCCACCAGAGAACATAGAGTACTGTGTGATGATCTTTTCTTCACCTTTTGGGTCGTACTGGATAGGAGTGAATTCGGTGATATCCGGTACTGGTGCAATCACTACACCAGCGGCGTGGACCGAGATATGGCGCACGTTACCTTCGATTTTTTTTGCCATGTCGATGATCTCTTTTGATCCTTGGTCGGTGTCGTACATTTTTTTGAGCTCAGGCTCTATCTCTATTGCGTGCTCGATAGTCATCGGGAAGCCCTGGCTACCCATAGGAATCATCTTTGAAAGCTTGTCGCCCACAGCATAGGGGTACCCGAGTGCACGTGCAACATCACGCACACTACCACGCGCTGCCATGGTACCAAAAGTACATATCTGCGCTACAGCTCCCTGGCCGTATGTCTGCCGAATATAGCCGATCAAATCGTCGCGGCGGTTGTCTGCGATGTCGAGGTCGATATCAGGGATACCCGGGCGAAGTGGGTTCAGAAAGCGTTCAAAGGGGAGCTTGTACTTGAGTGGGTCTACCGTGGTGATGCCTGTGGCATATGAGACAAAAGATCCTGCGGCAGATCCTCGAGTATTGGTATAGATCCCCATACGGCGTGCAGCTCGCACGATATCTGCCTCTACGAGGAAGTACGAGGGGAAGCCTTTTTGATTGATAATATCGAGCTCAAAATCTATACGCTCTTTTGCTTTGCCTTCGTATGTATAGCCAAGTGCCGGCAAGCCTTCGATGACATTTTTCTTGAGTACTTCTGTGTAGTTGGTACCTTCGGGGATCGGGTACTCCGGGAAGCGCCATGGGGCAAACTCTATCGCCACATCCTCGATGAGGTCTGCGACTTTTTGCGTATTGTCTATCGCTTCGGGGATATCTTTGAATATAACGCGGGCTTCTTCTTCAGAAATAAATGAATAGTCGCCGCCAAATTTGAAATTGCCATTTTGTGTATTGATAGCGAGGAGGGTATTGTGGGCGTCTTTATCGTCTTTGTTGAGATAGTGCGAATCCCAGGTGCCGACGATTGGTAGGTCAAATTCTTTTGCAATAGACACAATAGTCGGTACGAGCGGGAGGTACCACTCTACATCGTCGTGGATCATGATCTCGACGAATACGTATTCTTTGCCAAAGATTTCTATATATTCACCGAGTAATTTCTTTGCCGCATCGAGGTCGCCATTGCGGACGTATTTTATAAATCGTGATCCCGGGCACCCAGAGAGACAGATGAGCCCATCGCCGTGCTCGCGGAGTAGGTCCATATCCATGCGAGGCTTGTAGTAGTAGCCTTCGAGGTTGGACTTTGAGACGAGCTTCATCAAATTTTTGTAGCCCACATTGTTGCGTGCGAGGAGGGTGAGGTGGTAGCGGGCATTGTCGAGGCCGGCTTCTTTGTCGAATCGTGTGCGCTCTGCCATATATGCCTCCACTCCGATGATAGGCTTTATCTCGGCCTTTTTGCAGGCATTGTAGAACTCTATGGCCCCATACATGCCGCCGTGGTCGGTGAGGGCGAGGGCATTCATATTGAGCTCTTTTGCTCGCTTTACAAGCTGGGGGATTTTTGACAATCCATCAAGGAAAGAATAGTGGGAATGTGTGTGGAGGTGGACGAATGCCATAGGTGGTACTAGTATACCAAGTACGAGCGGTCTGTGGCAGTTGACATGATATAGTAAAGGGGTGAAAAAAGCCTTACAAAAATGTATATATGTAGCTGGTATAGACGAAGTAGGCCGAGGGCCGCTCGCAGGGCCGGTGACTGTGTGTGCGGTATTGTGCACTATAGATTTTTATAAAAAACTCGCGAAGTACGAGGGTCTTACGGATTCCAAAAAACTCACAGAAAAAAACCGCGAGCATTGGTTTGCTATGGCAAAGCTCATGCAGGAGGAGGGAAGTATTGTCTATGCAGTAGAGTCTGTATCTCCAAAAGAAATAGATAAGATAGGGATAAGTAAAGCAATACAAAAGGCACTTGATAGTGCATTAGAAAAAGTACAATCGCAGATTTCTGAGAAAATTTTGCGCTTTACCCTAAAGGGCTCCGACACGCTAAAATTTTCTCAAAAATCTGCTCAAGTTAGCCCAAAAGAAATAAAAGTATTGCTCGATGGTAGCCTGCATGCGCCTGCAGAGTTTGAAAATCAAGAAACGATAATAAAAGGGGATCAAAAAGAAAAAATAATTTCACTTGCATCAATTATTGCAAAAGTAACGCGCGATAGATATATGGTAAAAATTGCAAAAAAGTACCCCGAGTACGGGCTAGATATTCACAAAGGTTATGGGACAAAAATGCACCGAGGCGCTATCAAAAAATACGGATTGAGTGAGATACATCGAAAGGGTTTTTGTACAAAGATATTAGCGAAGTAATTCATACGCAGCGACTATTGCCGCAGTGTCTGCTTTGAGTACGCGAGAGCCGAGGGAGAGTACAGCGGTCTTTTTGTGGAGCAGCTCGCGCTCTATATCGCTCCAGCCGCCTTCGGGGCCGATGAAGAATATTGCCTTATCGGTTTCTGTGCTACCTTTGTTGGCCTCTACGGTATCGAAGCTTATTTTTGTATAGTCTGCAAAATCCGCAAGTGCTTTTTCGAGCGACATCGGCTCGTGTATTTTTACTACGCGATTGCCGCCGCATTGCTCGAGGGCTTCATTGCTTATCTTTTGGAGTCTATCGAGGCGGGCGTCTTTTTTGACGGTGCGATCTGTGAGGAGGGGGACTATAGTCGATACACCGAGCTCGGTGAGCTTTTGCACTATAGTGTCAAAGTTTTGCTTGGTTATCGCAACTGCTGCAGCTACTTCTTTTTCTTGTATCGCTGTATTTCCAAATACAGAGACTACCTCGCCAGATACAAACTTTTTGCTCACGACAGTGAGTGTGGTCACAAAGTCTGGGGATCCATTGGTAAAGAAAATAACTTGTTCGCCAGCTTGTATGCGAAGCACGCCAGAGACTACATGTACTACTTCTGGATCGGTGATAGTGATAAGCCCTTCGCTAGGTATATTTTGTGTTATCAGGAATCGGTGGATTTTTTTCATAGTATAGGGAATTAATACAGATGTATCTTTAGAAAAAAGAAATCGTATTGTGTGAATATATGAGTATAGTATACTACATATCTATGAAAAAACGTACTCTCGTAGCGATGTTTTTCCTTGTAATTGCTACCTATATATACCCAATTGGGGCTCTCGCAACTACTACTGTATCAAAAAAAGCAGCTCCAAAAGCTACTGTACAAAATAAAAAATCTGTTGTACAAAAATCTACTCCTGCTAAAAAGACGGTCACAAAAACTTCTGTAAAAACAAATAAAAAGGTGGTAAAAAAGGCAAACAAAACAACAAAACACAAGAATAAGATAAAAACCACCATAGCCCCTCTTATTGACCCGAGTAACCCACCAGGGGGCAATTAAAAGGGGGCTTGAGAATTATGTCGTATAGTGGTATATTCTTTCATACCATATCCGATTGTCGTGAATGGTGGAGTACTAGTAAATTGAAAAGTAAATATTCGAGTGTAGATTGGCGGAAGTCGCCTGTCTGTATCTTTGAATAAATAATATTCGAGTGTAGCTCAGCGGTAGAGCGGTCGCCTGTGGAAAGGGTATTTAAAATAAAATACATAACCTATGCCGAAGAAGCAAAAGCTTCTGTGAGTTCGTGGTATATCCACGACGGTATTACGCAGCTTCCTGATCGAAAGACAGGTCGAAAATAAGGTGAATTGCCTGGAAGCCCCAACTCATTGGGGTAATCAGCAGCCAAGCCCAGAAGCAATTTTGGGAAGGTTCAGAGACTATCCCCTCGGGGAGTAGTTCTAAAATGTTTAGAACGAAGCGCCTTATACCTAACCATAATAAAATATGCACGGTAATGATATAGTCCATCCCCGCAGTAATGTGAGAACAAATGTAAGCGATTGGTCGTAGGTTCGAATCCTACCGG
>CAYVSW010000016.1:11583-12582 GCA_964454285.1 uncultured Candidatus Saccharibacteria bacterium
CCCAGTCGCAAGACCTTTTGAGATAGAGTATGAGCCTCAAGCGAAATACTATATCCAAAAGGTGTACAGCTCCTGTAAGGAGGTCGCCTGACAAAACTTTAAATATAAATAATACAAATATTCGAGTGTAGCTCAGCGGTAGAGCGGTCGCCTGTTAAGCGATTGGTCGTAGGTTCGAATCCTACCACTCGAGCAATATCAAAAAACTCCCAGATATATCTGGGAGTTTTTTGATATACACTCATGTGAGCACGCAAACTGCTTTGCGTGCGTGTAGGATGAGAACGCCGGAACGATATTTGCTCAGTAGAGCAAATCGTGAGGCGGTGCCCAGACCAAAATCTTTGACTGAAAGATTTTGAGTCGAGGGAGAAAATCCTACCACTCGAGCCAAATAAAAAAAAGAATATACTATTTAAGTATATTCTTTGAGGGGGGGGCTATTTAAAGTGATTGCTAGTTATAGATTGCTACTAGACTAGAACCAAAAGTCTTTCCCTTAATTTTGATTTCAGATGTTTCTTTTAAAGATGTAAGCATCCAGAAGAATGTAGAGGGTGTTGAGTAAAATTTTTTCTCCACCTCTCTTTTTTGAAGAGGTGCTGTTTGCGATGGGTTTATTTTGATATATTTTGTCTCATTGTTTTCAAAGACACAAAATATATTATCACCAGTCAGTAGATGAGAACACATACTTGGTTCACTTTTGACAAAATCCCAAAGGAATTCAAAGATAGCAGGAGTCATTTTTTTTGAAATTTTCTCCTTTCCATTTTTTATAAGTAATTCTTTAACTTTGTTTTTCACCCCTTGTTTTTTTTTTGAAATTGGTATACTGCTAAGCTTAGTATGAAAACCTTCCCGTCTTTTTTGAAGGGGATTGCTAGTCGACTATTTTTACGTTTTTTTATCATTGTGCTAATTTTTTTTGTATCATAACGCACCTTATTGACAAAGTCAAGTATATTGTGTAATATAGGTAAAAACATTTTTTCACTT
>CAYVSW010000017.1:0-11022 GCA_964454285.1 uncultured Candidatus Saccharibacteria bacterium
GCAACCTCTGCCAACAACTCAAACTTCTTTGGTCAGCAAGCAGGCTATGATGCAACCAATGCCTCATACTCAAACTTTTTTGGTTCACAGGCAGGCGCTACTGCAACGAATGCTACAAATTCAAACTTCATTGGTGCAAATACAGGAGTAGGTGCAACCGACGCTTCATATTCAAACTTTTTTGGTAACAGTGCCGGTACTGGCGCAACTAACGCCTCACTTTCCAATCTTTTTGGTTATCAAACAGGTATGTCATTTACCGGCAACAACATCGGCTCAAACAATATCATCATCGGTACCAATATCTCTCTCCCCAATGCCACAGCAAACGCTATCAACATCGGAGGAGTACTCTTTGGTACAAATGCATACAGCACCACCACTGGCAACCCATCTATCACAGCAGTCACCTCTGGCAGAATCGGTATAGCAAAAGTAACTCCTGCATACACACTCGACGTCGGCAACAGTAGTGTCTCTGGCATCGTCGCACGCTTCCAAAACTCATCTGGTACCTGTGACATCAACCCAACCACCACATCACTCTCTTGTAGCTCAGATAGAAATCTCAAAAAGAACATCCAGCCACTCCACTCATCCCTTTCTACGATCCTCTCTCTCACTCCCGTATCATACAACTGGAATACTGAATCAGACATAGATACTACTCACACAGGATTCATTGCTCAAGACATAGAAGCTATCATCCCAGGACTTGTATCTACAGACAGTGCTACTGGCCTCAAAGCAGTGAACTATATGGGCTTCATCCCATATACTATCAAAGCAATACAGGAGATGAATATACAAGTTACCAGTATTGCATCCCTTACTGCTGACACAGGAAATACCTTGAAGAGTGCGATGATTGCTTGGTTTGGTGATGTGCAAAACGGCATACAAAGTATCTTTGCAAAAGAGGGGCACTTTGAACAAAAGATTTGTCTTGGGACAAAAGACAATGAAACTTGTATTACAAAAGCTCAGCTCGATATGTTGCTCCAAGGGCAAAGTCGGGGTGGGGTAGTAGCACCTGCACCTGCGCCAAGTATCACTCCAGATGATCTTGTAGTAGAGGTGGTACCTGAGCCAGAGATTACACTAGTAGAGACTGTAATTTCAGAAGAAATACCCGTACAATAACCCAATTTTTATTTTTTTCAAGTACTTGGTAGGCTTATTTTTATGCTATAATACATACATAATATGGCAAAAAAAGACTTAGAAAATAAGAACTACGGTGCAGATCAGATCAGTGTTTTGGAAGGGCTCGAGCCAGTACGCCGCAGACCGGGTATGTATATCGGGTCTACTGGTGTAGACGGGCTTCATCATCTCGTATGGGAAATTTTTGACAACTCTCGCGACGAAGCGATGGCGGGGCATGCGAGTGCTATCGAAGTCGTACTCCTCCCCAACGACGAAGTACGCGTCGCCGACAATGGTCGTGGTATCCCAGTCGATGTTCACTCAAAGACAAAAGTTTCAGCACTAGAGACTGTAATGACAGTCCTCCATGCAGGAGGTAAATTTGGTGGCGAAGGGTCTGGCTACAAAGTCTCTGGAGGGCTCCATGGTGTGGGTGCGTCTGTAGTGAATGCACTCTCTGTGCAGACACGCGCTATTGTACACAAAGACGGCCATGTGTATTTCCAAGCATATGAAAGAGGTGCAGTGAAAGCGCCGGTAAAAAAGATTGGTACTTCAAAAGAGCATGGTACTATCATCACATTCACTCCAGACAAAGAAATTTTCAAAGAAACAACATCTTTTGATTGGAAGACTATCGTAGACCGCCTTCGCCAGCAGGCATACCTCGTAAAGAAACTCAAAGTCACAATTATCGATGCGCGTGGTATCGAAAAGACACCAAAGACAGACGATATGTTCTGGTTCAAGGATGCAGGGATTGAGGCACCTTCTACATCATTTTATTTTGAAGGAGGGCTCATCTCGCTCGTACGCCATTACAACAAATTGCAAAAGCCAATTCATGACAGTATTTTTTATTGTGAAAAATGGCAAGACGATGTAGGAGTAGAGGTAGCACTCCAGTATATAGACGACATCACGCCGCGTATTATCCCTTTTGCAAACAATATCTACAACCCAGAAGCAGGTACCCATGTTACAGGTTTTAAGATGGCGCTTACTCGCTTGATCAATACCTATGCAAAGAAAAACAATCTCGTAAAAGAAGCCGATGGTGCATTTTCTGGAGACGACGTACTCGAAGGGGTGACCGTAGTAGTCTCTGTGAAGCTCGCAGAGATCCAATTTGAAGGGCAGACCAAGGCAAAGCTCGGCTCTACCGAAGCCCAAGGAGCTGTCGCAAGTGTATTTGGTGATGCATTTGGTACATTCCTCGAGGAGAACCCAGACCAGGCAAAGGCTATTATTATGAAAGTAGTACTCGCTGCTCGCGCGCGCAAGGCTGCAAAAGCTGCAAAAGACTCAATACTTCGTAAAGGTGCGCTCGAAGGGATGACCCTCCCAGGTAAATTGGCAGACTGCCAATCAAAAGACGCATCAGAAAGTGAGCTCTTTATCGTAGAGGGAGACTCTGCGGGTGGTACTGCAAAAATGGGCCGCGATAGACGCATACAAGCGATCCTTCCATTACGCGGCAAGATTTTGAACGTAGAGCGTGCGCGCCTCGACCGTATGCTCGCATCTCAGGAGATCAAGAACCTTGTGATCGCTATGGGTGCATCTATTGGTGATACCTTTGATTTGAACCGTATGCGATATCACAAGATTGTGATTGCAACCGATGCGGATACCGACGGAGGGCACATTACTATTTTGATACTTACACTTTTCTATAGATATTTCCGTGAGGTTATCGATGCTGGGTATCTCTATATCGCGCAGCCACCACTCTACAAAATAAAGAAAGGAAAAGAGATTTTGTACGCATATACTGAGACAGAAAAAATACAGCTCCTCGGTGGTATGGATACTCCAGAGATCCAAGAAGAAGACGGTCTCGAAGGCGAAGAAGAAGCAAATGAAACAGCTGAAGTCACCAAGAAACGCGCTACAAAAGTCTCTGTACAACGCTACAAAGGTCTTGGAGAAATGAATGCAGAAGAGCTGTGGGAGACTACTATGGATCCGGGTAATCGTGTGATCAAGCAGGTGACTATCATGGACGCAGAAGAATCAAACAGTATATTTGATGTGCTCATGGGCAGCGAAGTTGCTCCTCGCAAATCTTTTATCCAGTCTAATGCAAAACTCGCTCGTTTGGATATATAAATAGTATCTCGCACTATAAAATACACCTCTCTAAAACACGAAAAATCCCTGCTGGGATTTTTCTCTGTTACGTGTCAGTCACACTTCACAAGATTTTATAGAGGTGTATTTTCTATTGCTTCGGTTTACTGCAATTCGCTTTTGAGAAATGCTTTCATCATTGCGATAGATGCTTCTTTTTCGCCTGCGAGTTTTAACCAGAACGCTTTGAGCTCTTCATTTATCGCTTCTTTTTCGTATGTGTTTTTGATGCGCCAGAGACTTTTTGATTCTTGGGTAATCTGATTCATCAAATTGTATGTGTTGTTTTGTTCCATAGGTAGAGTATAGCTAAATTTTTATATTAATTACAAGTACGATCTTTGATCTCTGTAGTTACTTTTGCTACAAAGTCTGCGAGGGTTACATTTTCCATTTTTGTATTGTTGCGGCCTTCGATAGTGAGCATATTTGACGATTGCTCTTTTTCACCAACCACTATCACATACGGTATCTTTTCTGTCTTTGCTGCGCGGATACGCTTGCCGAGAGAGTCTTCGCTCATGAGCTGTACGCGGACATTCTGCTCGCGGAGCGCTTCCTCTATAGTCTTTGCATACTCCAGGAAGTTTTCTCCCACAGGAAGCACAGCTACCTGGACAGGGGAGAGCCATACAGGGAATGCACCAGCAAATTTTTCGATGAGAAATGCCATCACACGCTCGATAGCACCAATAGATGATCGGTGTACGACAATAGGGCGCTTTTTTGTACCATCACTTGCCATGTACTCGAGCTCAAATCTATCTGGCATGCAGAAGTCGTACTGTACAGTAAATGCAGTGTTGTCTTTGCCGTGCACGTCTTTCATTTGGATATCTATCTTTGGTCCATAAAATGCTGCTTCATCTGTCGCTTCATAGAATTTGCAATTGCGCTCTACGAGTATGTCTCGGAGGATTTCTTCGCTTTCTTGCCATGCAGCGTCGTTTTTGTAGTACTTCTTTTCATTAGTCAGGTCACCGAGTGAGAGGCGATACCAGTAGTCTTCGTCACGCTTGAGACCAAAGATACCAGAGACATATTCGATAAGGTCGAGCGCTTTTGATACTTCGTCTTTTGCTTGTGCTGGATCCGCACAGATAATGTGCGCATCTGCAAGACAGAAGCTGCGTACGCGTACGAGCCCAGTAAGCTCGCCAGATGCTTCGTATCTATAGAGCTTTGCGAGCTCTGCTATTCGCATAGGGAGGTCGCGGTAACTTTTTGGAGTATCAGAAAATACTTGGAAGTGGTGTGGGCAGGTCATCGGGCGAAGCATAAACTCCTCGTCGTCGATCACGATAGGAGCGTACATAGACTCTTTGTAGTACGGGTAGTGGCCACTCTTTCTGTAGAGGTCGAGCTTTGCGATATCTGGAGTGTTTACGTGCAGGTACCCCCACGCAAGCTCAGTATCTACGATAAATCTTTCGAGCTCGCGGCGCACGGTAGCACCTTTTGGAAGCCAGATAGGGAGTCCAGAACCTACTATTTGTGAAAAGGTAAATAGTCCGAGCTCTTTACCGAGCTTGCGGTGGTCGCGCATTTCAGCCTCGGCGCGCATAGCGATATATGCGTCGAGTTTTTCTTTTGATTCAAAGGCGTATCCATAGATACGAGAAAGCATCGGGCGCTTTTCGTCCCCGCGCCAATATGCACCTGCAATACGTGCAAGGGTAAATGACTCTGGATCGTGTGCAGAGAGGTCGTCTGTATGGCCTCCACGGCAGAGGTCGGTAAAACCATCACATGTATAGAGGGTGATTTTTTCCCCGCGTGCAGCGATTTCTTCGATGAGCTCGAGCTTGTACTCATTGCCTGCAAATACTTGTTTCGCCTTTTCTACACTTACTTCCTCGTGAGTAAAATTTTTCCAGTGAGGGAGACGCTCGCGCATCATAGTGGTGAGTGTCGCAAGATCATCTGGTGAGACCTTGGTAGTACCAAAGTCTACATCGTAGTAGAAGCCATCATCTACCGCAGGGCCGAGGGTGAGCTTTGCTCCTGGATATTTGGTGGTCACCGCCTGTGCGAGAAGGTGGGCAAGGGAATGTCGAAGGTGTGAAAGTTGTTCGTTGTTCATAGAATAAAACTATACCAAATAAGACCACAAAATGCTTTATTGACAAAGCGTTTTATATTGCTATAATTCGAGCGAAACAAAAAATAAATCTATGCAACAGTATGAGCAACACCCAGTTTACAAAGGCTTGCTCATAAAAGAAGAGCAGGTTTTAAAAGAGTACAAAAAAGAAAATAATTGTAAGTGGCTTACATTCCCTGAATGTATCGCTACTAACGGTAAGTGTTGGATTGTATTGTGTTTTATTGATTGCACAAGAGGTTTTGTTCTTTTTAGAAAAAAACCAGCAAGTAGCAAAAACATAAAAATAAGACTTTCAAATTACCCGATACCTGCCGAAGTTCTCTTTGCTAGTTTATTGATAACAGGATTAAATCCAGTACCAATAAATGAGGAGGGAGAGTTTAAACAAATCGGTGGCCCAATCAAATATCCAACAGAGACTACCCCAGTGGTAAAATTTTTGTATATGATATCTGATTTTGAAGAAGTTTTAAAAAATCCAGACGATTTTGTTTGGGTAAAACTAGATCTTGTAGAAAATATTTTTCGTGAAAATAACTTTTTTCACGGAGATAGGTTTGATGTTTTATTGGGAGAAATAAAACAAATACAAAAAGATATTGAAAATTTAAAGATGTAAAAAAATGAGCCATATCAATATTATTGATATGGCTCTAGTTTTTTGTACACATTAACTTGCTTTTGAAAAAAAATCTGAACGTTGCATTATTTCAAAACAATCAGGCAGAACCATCTCTTGTGCTTTGGCAATCTTTACGTTTTTTGGATTCTCCCAAAACGTGCTTAAGATGTTGCCTTTGCCACCTATACGAGGTGTCCCCTTAAACGAGTTTACAAAGACATAAATCTTGATGTGTTCTTTGTATGCATCATCATTGGAATTCGAATTCACAATGAATCCAAATCTCATCGATTGTGGTTCTAGGCCTGTTTCATCAAAAAGTTTTCTTTCTAATGCATCTTTCCAGTTTTCGCCAGTTTGTAAAGATATTGTAGGCATTTTTACAATCAACCTTGAAAGCTTTGGTTTGTGATTGTACTCTTCGCTTAGAATAACCTTCACGAAATTGCTTTTTGTATCTCTGTTAAAAATAACAGCGATTACAGAAACTGTTTTTGTTTCAGAGCTTCTTATCTTTAATGACTCTGTTTCGGACATTGTTACCTTTGTAAGGTGAGGGAGTGTCTTTTGGTTTGCAAATTTTTTCATTATATTTAGTTTTAAATTTTCTAAAGGCATCGTAGCACGATGTAGACTTTTTGTCAACCATGGGTTTTGGTCGAGTAGGGAGAGTTTTATCCACTATTGCGTATTTTGTATAAATACGATATTATATATCTATTATGGTAACACGAATGAGACACACACGTGCGCATACAGCAAATCGCCGATCGCACCACAAATTAGCAGAGCCAGCGCTTTCAAAAGACGCATCTGGTACACTTCATATCCGCCACCGAGCAACACTCGACGGTATGTACAAAGGACGCTCTGTCCTCGGCGACCCTGTAAAGAAGGTAATGAAAAAGCAAGCGGTGAAGAAAGCAGTAAAAAAAGTAGCAGCAAAAAAGGTAGTAAAAAAAGTAGCAAAAAAATAATACCAGCCTAATCTTTTAAAAAAAATGGCAAATCGGCACCTTTCAAGATCAATAGTACTCCAATCACTCTTTGAGTGGGATTTTACCGGCAAACCAGAGAATCTCATGGAGATGGTAGACAAAAATATTGTAGAATTTGCGCCAGGACACACTGACCAAGCTTTTATGTATACGCTCGCAGAGACAGTACAGCGCAAGCAGGTGATCCTCGACGATATTATCGTAAAGGCGGCTCCAGAGTGGCCTATCGACAAGATCGGTATGGTAGATCGCAATATCTTGCGTCTTGGTCTTGCAGAGCTTCTTTTTGGAGACAGAGATCAGGTGCCTCCAAAAGTTGCTATCAATGAAGCTATCGAGCTTGCAAAGACATTTGGCGGAGAGACTTCTAGTAAGTTTATAAACGGTGTACTCGGTGCTGTGTACAAAGAGATCGGCGAGCCAGGCAAAGATCAGAGCTCAAAGCCAAAAATGCCAAAGGTAAAAGCTCCTGAGGAACCTATCGATCCTGCGACTCTCCCAGTAGAAGCAAAAGCTGGTGCAGTGCTGTATACAAAGCATGATGGTGTGTACTATATTGGTCTTGCACACGATGTATTTGGATACTGGACTATCCTCAAGGGTGGCGCTGAAGAAGGCGAGACTGCAGAGCAAACAGCAATACGCGAAATAAAAGAAAAAGTAGACCTTGATATATCTATCAAGAGCGAGCTCGGTGGTATAGACTATATCGCATCACACCCTACCAAAGGTAAGCTCCGCAAAGTAGTAACATACTTCCTCGCAGAAGCTACATACCAAGAGCTCAATATTAAAAGCTCTGGTGGTCTCGACAAAGCAGGCTGGTTCCAGCTTCACGAAGTGCTCGACCTTACAATATATGACGACCTGCTCCCACTTATTGCAAAAGCGATAGGGCAAATCTCCGCTAATTAATTTTTAATACAAGTACTATGAAAGATATATCTCCATTTGAAAAAAAGCTCGGTGTAGCCTTTAGTGATAAAGAGCTTCTTGCTCGTGCATTTACGCACCGCTCATATATAAATGAAAATCCAAAATCTGGCCTCGAGCATAATGAGCGCCTAGAGTTCCTCGGCGATGCAGTAGTAGAGCTCGTAGTTACGGATTACTTGTTTGCAGAATACCCGACACACAATGAGGGCGAGCTCACAGCGTATCGTAGCGCACTTGTAAATGCGATTATCATGGGTGAGATAGCGGGCGACCTCGGCATGAATGATTATCTCTCGCTTTCAAAGGGGGAGAAAAAAGACACTGGCCGTGCACGCCAGACAATCCTCGCAAATACCTATGAGGCATTTGTAGGAGCGCTCTACCTCGACCAGGGCTACGACATAGCAAAGAAATTTATCCTCGACACACTCGTGCCGAAGCTCGGTGAAATCATTTCAAAGAAATCTTGGAAAGATGCGAAGTCTCGTATACAGGAAGAAGCCCAAGAGCGCGTAGGGCTCACACCAAATTACCAGGTTCTCGATCAGAGCGGCCCAGATCATGACAAATGGTTTACTATTGGTATTTATTTTGGTGATACAAAAATCGCCGAAGGAAAGGGAAGAAGCAAGCAAGAAGGCCAGCAGGCCGCCGCAGAAGCAGCACTCACAAAGAAAGGGTGGTAAAAATAAAAATCCTCCATATGTGGAGGTTTTTTATTTTTATATATACGTGCGCATGGTACAATATATCCAATGCGTTTGAAGGAAATAGAAATTTCTGGATTCAAGTCATTTGCAAAAAAAGCAAGTATGCCTTTTGATGCGCGAGTGACATCTGTTGTCGGGCCAAATGGCTCGGGCAAGAGTAATGTAGTAGAGGCATTTCGTTTTGTGCTCGGCGAGCAGTCTATGAAAAGTATGCGCGGAAAATCAGGGAGTGACCTGATTTTCCGCGGCGGCGCAAATGCTCCTAAAATCTCTCGTGCAGCGGTGTCGATTACGTTTGATAATTCTGACAAGATATTTACTTTTGGTGGTGCAAACGCTGAGGGCGCTCCGCCAATACTTTTTGATACTATTACATTCACACGCGAACTTTTTGCAGATGGCACCAGCAAATACTCGATGAATGGCACCGAAATCCGTCTCAAGCAAATGGTAGAGATGCTCGCGTCGGTAAATATTGGTACGTCTACGCACCATATCATCTCGCAAGGCGAGGCAGATGGTGTACTGCGCGCATCAGCACGCGAACGCCGCGAAATGCTCGAGGATGCACTCGGCCTCAAGGTGATCCACATACGCATCAAGGAAAGCATCAATAAACTTACCAAAGCAGATGCGACCCTCAAAGAAGTCGCAAGTTTGCGCCGTGAGCTCGCACCACATCTTTCTTTTTTGAAGCGCCAGGTAGAAAAATTTGAAAAATCTCGCGCTATTCGCAAAGAGCTCGAAGACGCCCAAGTACTCTTTTTGTCATACGAAAAAAAGCAGCTCCATGCTGAGGATGCGCGCCTCCGTGAGGCAAAAGATTTTATACAGAGAAACAAGCAAGACCTCGAAGCTCGCCTTGCTGCAATCCCAGCACATGGTGCACAAGAAGACAATACCTATACCCAAAAAATAACAGAAATAAAAAAGGCAATAGAGGAAACAGAATCAAAACGCCGCCAGACTGAGGGGCAGATTGCCCGCCTCCAGGGAGTGATAGAGGCACATCGTAGCTTCAAGGCACCTGCACGGTCTACACACGCTATATCTTTTGCTCAAGATGAATACAATACATATATAAATCAAATAGAAGGTTTTCTCACAGCTATTGAAAAAACAGAATCTATACAGCAAGCACTCGTACTAGTAGGTCAATTGCGCGCGGTAGTTGCAAAACTTGCGCAAAAGACGCATCACGAAATTCCAGAGGAATCTACAAATCACGAGACAGAAATACATCACATTGCGCTCGATATAGAGCATTTTGAAAAAGAGCTTTCGCGCATTTTAGAAAAGCAGCAGCAGCTTGTAGAGAAACAAAAAGAAATAGAGCAGCACCGCGAGCAAGCACTCCTCGGCGCGCGTACACAGACAGAAGAGCGATACAAGATTATCGGCGAGCTTCAGGCCGCAGAGAATGAACAAAAGATGCTCGATATGCAATTGGCGCATTTTGCGGAGCGTAAAGCATTTTTTGATACAGAGCTCCGCGAAGCAGGCTTTCTTTTTGGTCCTGCATTTTTGCACCAGATACAAAATGCAAAAATAGAAGAGAGTACTACTATCCCATCTGATATACAGCGCCAGATAGAAAAATTGAAAATCCGCCTCGACGAGCATGCAAGTGTGGGTAGCGAAGTGCTCAGTGAATACGAGGCTGCAGTAGAGCGTGACAATTTCCTCGCAAAAGAAATGCTCGACATAGAAGCAAGTGTTAAAAATCTCGAGCTATTGATAATAGATTTGAAAAAGACACTCGACGATACCTTTGTCGCCGGCGTACAGCATATCAATGAGAAGTTTGGAGAATTCTTTAAAGCGATGTTTGGTGGGGGAAGCGCATTTCTCTCTGTGGTATCTACAAAAAAGCGTAAATCAAAGTCAGACGATTCTGCAGAGGTAGAATCAGAAGACGAGGAAGATGAGCAGAACACAGAGCGCGGCATAGAAGTGCATGTATCACTCCCAGAGAAAAAGGTAAAAGAGCTCACTATGCTCTCTGGTGGCGAGCGCTCGCTCGTATCTATCGCGCTTCTCTTTGCGATCTCTCAGGTGAACCCACCGCCATTCCTCGTGCTCGACGAGACTGATGCAGCGCTCGACGAAGCCAATGCTCGCCGCTATGGCGATATGATAGAGCGTCTCTCCGCGTATTCACAGCTTATCGTAGTGACTCACAATCGCGAGACTATGAGCCGCGCGAGTGTGCTCTATGGAGTAACACTCGGCTCAGATGGCGGCTCAAAGGTGCTTTCTATCAAATTCGACGAGGCGGTAAAGGTGGCAAAATAATTGACAAAAAGCTATTTCGGAGTAGTATAAAAAACAAATTAAATTGTTTTGTATGACATCAACAACCCACTT
>CAYVSW010000018.1:0-10343 GCA_964454285.1 uncultured Candidatus Saccharibacteria bacterium
CCAAAAAAGGAATCCTTTCGTGGAAAATCGATAGTGTGCGTAGTGTGACTATCTTTATTCTTTTTATCAGCGAGCATTTTGGTCTGAGTTGCTTTTCCACAACCATCAGCACCTTCAATAACAATAAATAAACCTTTTTTCTGTGTCATAAGTTTTACATTTTTTACTACTGTACTCTTTTTAAAAGCCTTGTCAAAATTTGACTTATTTGAAAATAAGCGTAATCTAAGCATAAATATTTTTCACTCTTTAAATTAAATAAATATGGAACAGTACCATGATTTACTAAAAACAATCAGAGATACCGGAGCAAACAAAACAGACCGCACCGGTACAGGCACACGTAGTATTTTTGGACACCAAATGAGATTTGATCTCAGTAAAGGTTTTCCTCTTGTTACCACCAAAAAATTGCACCTAAAATCTATTATTTATGAATTATTGTGGTTCCTCAAAGGAGACACTAATATAAAATATTTGAATGATAATGGTGTAAAAATTTGGGATGAATGGGCAGATGAAAATGGAGATTTAGGTCCAGTGTATGGCAAACAATGGCGAAGCTGGGATAGTATCGTTTTTGTTCCAACTAACCATGTAGGCTCTGGTAGTGACCTTGTTGTGGTACCCGAACATTACGAGAAAAAATCAATTGATCAAATATCTGATTTGATTGAAATGATCAATAAAACTCCAGACAGCAGAAGACTTATAGTTTCTGCATGGAACGTAGCAGAGCTCAATCAAATGGCTTTAATGCCATGCCATTGTTTATTTCAATTCTATGTTGTAAATGGTAAATTAAGTTGCCAGCTATACCAACGTAGTGCTGATGTTTTTCTCGGTGTACCATTTAATATTGCGTCATATGCACTGTTTACAATGATGATTGCCCAAGTGACAGGATACAAGCCTGGAGATTTTATTCACACCTTTGGTGATGCTCATATTTATAAGAATCATTTTCAGCAAGTTAATTTGCAATTATCTAGAGAGCCCTTTCCGCTCCCTAAGATAAGTATTAACCCTGATGTAAAAAATATCTTTGATTTCAAATACGAAGATTTTACACTTGAAAATTATCAATACCATCCGCACATCCCCGCACCTGTGGCTGTGTAATTTTTATTCCCCTACTCGCCTACGGCCTGTAGGGGAATTTTATTTGCCAAATTCAGAAAAAAGAGTAGTATACGAACAAACAAAAAAGTACTTATATGAAAATTATTATCATTGTCGCACAAGACAAAAATCGTGTTATTGGAAATAAAGGTAAAATCCCCTGGAGACTGCCTACAGACCAAGAAAATTTTAAAGAAGAGACCGTAGGGCACGCAGTACTCATGGGCAGGACAACATACCTTTCACTTCCAAAAAGTGTTCGTCCTCTTCCTGATAGGGACAATATTGTTTTATCTAAAACAATGAAAAATGTTGACCCTAAACCAAATGTTTTTACGAGAACCTCTTTAGTAAAAGGTATTAAAGCAGCAGAACAAGCTGGGCACAAAAAATGTTTTATTATTGGTGGAGGCATAGTATATGCTGAAGCAATGCTTGAAAAAGACTTCCCTGTCGATGAAATCATCGCGACAGAAGTTTTTGGTGAATTCGAGGGAGATGCTTTTTTTCCTCTTATAGATAGAACTATTTGGAATAATCGTGAAGTAATTCTTTTTACAATGGGTAGCGAAAAAGACTCGCATGATTTTGAAATCGCTCGTTATACAAAATAGCAAAAAAGGTGAAGACAGTATACTGTCTTCACCTTTTTTATTTTTTCTAAAACACGCACTTGTGTGTTTTGGTATCAGCAGATATTTTGTGTATTGTATACACATCTTGGAACTTAAAGGTATCCAATATCTTTCCTGAAGATACTTCAGTGCAAAAAAAGAAAATAGTATCTCCTTTTTCTTCTGGTTTATCTACTACATCCAAGGCCTTCCAGATACTACGACACACGATAGCGTCATCATCTGGATCACACAGTGGGTCTTCAGAAAAAATAACTTTTTTAACACTAGGGACAAGATTTTTTTGTAACAACTCTTTGTACAAAGACTCTTCACAAATGAGTGGGTTTTCTCCGATAAGCTCACAAAGCACTGAAGCTTCGTTGAACTCTCTCCTTCCGTGAAGCATAAAAGAAACTTTACTTGAATTTGCCGTAAAGACAATAAGAGCAATTTTTTTCATATTTTACTATTTTCCAGATACTACTCCTACATGATGTATTTGTCAAAAATTTTATAATAAATAAAAACCCCAATTTGTGGGGTTTTTATTTATAGTATTTTTTTAATTTATTCTACAACTTCGATTCCTGCACTGCGTGCTGAACCTTCTACTATCTTCATTGCTGCTTCGATAGTGTTTGCGTTGAGGTCTGGCATCTTGCGCTCTGCGATAGCTTGTACTTGTGCGCGAGTTACTTTGCCACCTTTTACAGTGCGAGGTTTTGTAGAACCTTTGGTGATCCCTGCTGCCTTGAAGAGAAGGTCTGATACTGGAGGAGTAGTCACATAGAAATCGTATGTACGATCTTCATATACTGTGATTTTTACACCTACCTTTTCACCTTTTACCTCTGCTGTTGCAGCGTTGAATTTCTGTACGAAATCAGAGATGTTTACCCCTGCTTGTCCAAGGGCTGGACCAAGTGGTGGTGCAGGTGTAGCCATGCCACCCATAGCCTGCAATTTGATTTTCTTTGTAATATTTTTTGCCATATAATGTTTAAATTTAAAGTGTTTTTAGTGCTAAAGTAGAAGCAATAGCGTAACAGATAGGACTATACCTTATAATTTCTTTACTTGCAAGAAGTCGAGCTCTACTGGAGTCTCGCGACCAAAGAGCGAAACCATCACCTTTACCTTACCTCTTTCGTTGTCTACTTCAGATACTTTTCCTTCGAGTTCTTTGAATGGGCCGTCATTTATGATGATAGTCTCCCCTACATCGAGGTCGATAGTGTGTTTTGCAGTAGTAGGGTCTTCCATTTGTCCGAGGAATTGGTCAATCTCTTTTTGTGTGAGTGGTACTGGAGTTACTCCTGAGCCGACGAATCCTGTAACTCGTGGAGTGTTGCGTACTACGTACCAAGACTCATCGTCTACGATCATATCTACGAGCACGTATCCTGGATATACTTTTTCCTCTACTTCTACACGCTTCCCTGCTTTGATCTTGATCTTCTTTTCTACAGGTACTACTACAGCAAAGATTTTTTCTTGCATACCGAGACTATCTATACGCTGGCGGAGATTGCGGAGTACTGCATTTTCGTAGCCAGAGTATGTGTGTATCGCGTACCAGTGGCGCTCACCTGTTTGTTCTTGTTTTGATGACATAAAAATAAGATATTAAGGATTAATAAAGGATTTTCTGAAGACCTGTTTGGAGGAGTGTGTCGAATCCGCCGAGTGCATAGCCGAGTACAAGTGAAAATACAAGTACAGATACAGCGTAGATGACAGCACGGCGCTTTGTAGGCCACTGTACGTGTGACATTTCAGTTTTGGTACCTCGTAAAAATGTGGTGATTTTGTTCATAAATATGTATTATTTTCCCTCTTACTAAAAACCGCCCCGAAAGGCTGAATATGTCTATAATACCAAAAGAGTGGTTTTTAGTCAATTGAAGCACTAGCACACAAAATCCCCTGTCTTATCAGGGGATTTTGTGTGTTTTTAGTTGTACTGTGTATTATCGGATTTCGTACGTGATAGATACACTACTTTCTACCTTTTGATTCCCCTGTGGGATAGATACTTCTGCTTTTTGCATAGCCATACCTGGAGCCATATCACTACGCGCACTGAGCGCCATAGGATAATACCCGCCATTACCACTCTCTCCAAAAGAAACTACTTTACCGAGTTTTACTCCCAAAGCTTTTGCGAGTTTTTGTGCTTCTTTTTGTGCATCCTGGATTGCGAGATCTCGCGCCTCACGAGCTACAGCTTTGTCGTCTGCAAAGCCGAGATTTGGACCAGTGATATTGGTCACCTTTTGCTCACCGAGTGCACCGAGCACTTGTTCAATCTTTGCGAGATCTTTGATCTCTATGGTTATAGCGTGTGCTACACGGTACCCCTTCAAGATAGGTGCTGGCTGTACACAAGGGTATGTAATACATACATTTTGTGGATATGTGTATTCTGGATATGTACTGTAGCTGTCAGTTTTGATAGCTTCTTTTGCAATACCGACAGTACTGAGTGCTTTGGTAATTGCGTCTACCTTGTCGCTTACAACCTTTTGGCTATCTGCGAGTGTTTTTTTTGTTTCTTCTATATTAAATGAAACACGTGCAGTATCTGGTGCTTTTTCTACCTTACCAATACCAGAGACAGTGATTGTCGTATTGGTCTGGAGTGAGCGCGCTTGTCTGTATGTATATACAGATTCAATAATTAGAAATACTCCCAATAATACTGCGACCGCGATACCTACTTTAAATGCATTTGTTTTGTATTCTTCTTTCATATACCTATTAGTATACTATTTTTTGTTTATTTTGTCAGATACTATTTTTCCATCTGCGAGCGCAATGACTCTATCGGTAAGAGCAGCATATTCTGGCTCGTGCGTCACCATGACAATAGTCTGCCCTGCTTTGTTGAGCTCCACAAATGTTTCGAGGATAGATTTTGATGTATCTGAGTCGAGGTTTGCTGTCGGCTCGTCTGCAAAGATAATCTTTGGGTCGTGCCCTATCGCGCGCGCGATAGATACACGCTGCTGCTGCCCACCAGAGAGCTGCGAAGGTAGATTGTACATGCGAGACTCGAGCCCCACCCGCGCAAGTGCTTTTACTGCTTTCTTTTGTGCTATCTCAAAATTGAGCCCTTGCATAAGGAGTGGCACCATCACATTTTCGAGCGCGGTGAGCGATGGGAGTATGGCGTAGTCTTGGAATATATATCCGAGGCTATGGAGACGAAGCGATGTCCTGTCTCCTTCATTGAGCTTCACTGCTTCTATGCCATCTACAAATATTTCTCCATGAGTCGGTATATCCAAAAGGCCGAGCTGATACAGGAGGGTGGATTTGCCACTTCCCGATTTCCCCGTGATCGCAATAAATTGCCCTTCCGGAATTGCAAAAGAAATGTCATCGATAGCACGAATTTCCTGATCTCCACTTTTAAATATTTTTGATACATTTTTTACTTCAATCATATGTTATCTTCCTAAAATTGCATCTAATGTATTTTGTTTTATGACCATACGCGCAGGAATAAACCCAGCAATAATAGTCGCAATAACCAAAATAACAGCTCTAGTAATAGTTCCTGATGTTGTGGCAACCAATATACCATCTGAGAATGGGAAGTTAATTGGGTTTGCATCAAAGTACGGCTTGAGTAATCCAAACACTACGATAGCTCCGGTCACAACACCTATAATTGCATAAAATAGTGCTTGCCACATATATGAAATAAGTATTGCGCGAGGGGAAATCCCTATACCTTTTAAAATCCCAATAAACCTACGTCTTGTAATTGCATTTACAAAAATAACAATAAAAATTGTAATTGCTGCAACTATAAGACCTATTGCAGAAATCACATTACCAAGGAGTGCAAACGTCATTTGAACTTGCTGCAAAAACGATGGGACCGCCTCTTCGAATGTTTGCACCTTACCGTAGTCGCCGACCCCCTGATCGAGTAGTGCCTGCTTGAATGTATCTGGTGATATAGCTGTATCGAGTAGTATTGGAATCTCATTTAGATTGAGACTATCTCTGCCTGCAAGCTTTCTAAACTCACTATCGAGCATAAATACTCTCCCTCGAATATTTCCCACTTTTGATTTAATTATACCTTTTACAAAAAATTCTTTTGATGAAGTACCTACTTTTATAAGAACTTTTGAACCAACCTCTACGTTAGTTATTGGAGAAAATCCCGGGAATTCATTTTCATTATACTTGCGAAGCAAATCACTCCCCACTAATATACTATCTGTATCATTTTTTGCGAGATACTCCCCTTCTACTACGAGAGATCCCAGTTTTGTAGTCTTGTCTTCCAGTGCTGGATCAATACCTGCCACTACAGTACCAATACTGTTTGGCTTTTGGTCTTTGAGCGGTACATCTCTATAGTCTGATCTAACATTTCCACCTGCTGTATATCGATAACTATACGATACAACACCAGGCTGATTTCTTACAATCTTTAGTACTTCTTGGCTTTGTTCTATAACATCTTTGCTTTGGAAAGGACTAATAATCACATCTCCAGTGTCGTACTTACGATTTTGGTTAAACGAACCCTGGATAAGCCCCACTAGGATACCACTCACTACCACCAAGTTTAGAAAGGTAAACAACATCACAAAACTTATAAGCAGTGTTGTCCAAATATTTGCGCGCTTGAGATCTCGCTTTGCAAGAAACCCGCCTACACGAATATCACGCTCTAGTCTTTCTAAAAATGGTTTTTTCTTTGGCATATGTTATTTTGTTTTTCTCCAGAGTACTTTGTCGCTCATAGTGAGCCCTTCGATAATTTCTACCAATGCCCCATCTGCCTCCACGCCTATCTGAACAGGACGAAATACAGCTGTTTGCCTTTTTGGATTAGTAACATACGAAACCCCCATAGTGCCATCCTGCATAGTGAGAAACTTCTTTGGTATTGCAAATACATTTTTTACTTCTTTTGTAAGAATAGAAATATTTGCAGTCATACCAGGCTTTGCCTCTACTGCACTGTCGAGAGAGATTTTTACTGTATAACTCACAGAACCATCAGTGTTTGTTGTCGCTGCTGGGTCTATAGAAATTACACTGCCCTGATTTTTTGTATCTGGATTTGAGTCAAAATAAAATGTTGCACTTTGCCCTACTGCAAGATCCTTGATACTACTTTCACTTATTTTTGCTTCAAGGTACATATTTGTTGTGTCTTGTAGCACTACTACCTCCTTTTGGGGCTGCACTGATTCACCAAACTTGTTTATAACATTGGTAATAGTCCCTGGTGCAGGTGCTCGTATAATAGTTTTTTCAAGTGTTGCCTGACTCGATGCAAGCCCAGCTTGTGCAATAAGCACATCTGCGAGTGCTGCATCTACATCTGCCTGGCGTGCAGTTGCACGTTTTAGTGCGAGTGCGGCATTTTTTTGTTCGAGCTGTGATTGCGCTGAAGCAACACTCTGATCTCGAGTATTTTTTGCTGACTGATATGTATTTAGATTTGCAGTGTATACACCCGAAGATATATTTGGTATTGCAATATCCCATGTCAACCCAGAAGATACTGCATTTACAGGGAAAATAATAGTAAGACCTTTTGTACCTAGAGCTTGTGGTGTAGTGCTACTTATTTTTGCAACACCAGATTCGATACCAGAAATAGAAACATAACTTCCTCCAGAATTTGTAATTTTATAGACACCAGGTTCTCCTGTATAAGTTCCCGCTATTGTAGGAGTAGCACTACTCGGGATATCCCCTACTATCTGGGCAACAAGACTAGAAGAATTGAGTACTCTACGAGCATTTTCTACCAGTGCATCTTGGAGCTTTTTTGTTTGTTCGAGATTTATCTGTGCTGCATTTACATCTGCTTGTGCCACAGCAATCTCTTCATTGGATGCACCATCGAGTACTTTTCTGTATCGCGCTTGAGCTGCAAGTAATGAGCCGCGCGCTTGTGTTACCGCTGCGCGCTGCGCACCGTTTTCAAGCTCTGCGAGCACTGCCCCTTCTTTTACTTTGTCACCAACAGCAACTTGTATTCTACGAATAGTACCTGCAGTATCAAATGCAAGTGAAAGGTCTGTTTTGCTCACTATAGTGCCACTTGCGAGCACTGTCTTTTGTAAGTCTTTTTGTACGACAGAAGTAATTTCAATATTTGGATCTGGTCGAAGCATCCTCATTACAATTATAAAGAGTATGATGGGTCCACCAATAACAAGAATCTTTACTCTTCGTCGTGTTGTAGTCCACCAGATTTTTATTTTTTCTTTCATATGGATTGATTTTTTTATAGATATTTGCTTTAATTACTTAACTAGTTAAGTATATCATACGCGTATATTTGTGCAATAGTTATGAAAAAAAATCTTCCCTCTCATTTATATAGCATGTATAAACTCCAAACACTCATGGATCGGTACATGGACGAAACACTCAAAAAATCTTGCGGTATTACTCGTTCGCAATACTTTGTACTACTGGGTATTACACAAGAAACCGTTTCCACACAACGTACTATTGCAGGACTTCTCGGTGTAAGTGAGGTAGCAATAAGTAAACAATTGACCCTTTTAGAAAAAGCTGGCTATATTACCAAGGCTCCAATGCTCTGGGACAAACGATCTATTGTTATCTCTATTACAAAAAAAGGGGTCTCTATCCTCAGTATCGGAACAAAAAAACTAGAAACATTATTTGAAAAAATATTCGGCACCAATCAAAAAAACAAAGTATTAATGCTCGACGCAGAAATGAAAAAAATGCTCCACATATTGGAACATTTTATTCAAAAAAATTAATTTATTTAAAACTTACGAGCTCGATATCAAATATGAGTGTCGCACCACCTGGGATCACCCCTGGGATACCGCCTGCCCCATATGCGAGATCGCTAGGGATAGTGAGTGTGCGCTTTTCCCCTACTTTCATACCGAGTACGCCTTCGTCCCACCCTTTGATTACCTGCCCTACGCCGAGTGTAAATGTAAACGGTGCATTGTTGCGCTTTGCGGTACTATCAAATACTGTGCCATCTTGGAGCTTGCCTGTATAGAGCATACTTGCAGCCTTGCCATTTGTGATTGCCTCCCCTGTACCTTGTTGTGTTGTTTCTATTGTCATACCTGATTTTGTTTTAATTATTTTATTTTTAATAATGGGTTTTACTTCTGGTGCCGATACTGGAGCTTGTGGAGCATTTGTCTCTACTTGCTCTTGTACTACTACTTTTGGAGCGTCTTCTTGTGGTGCAGTTTTTATCCACGCAAATACGAGTACTCCTACGATAATTACTATGACTGCAATTCCTATGTACTTCATATGAATATATTATAGCATACGCACTACTTCACATCGTACCCACGAGTACCTTTGTTGAGCTTTGGATAGGCCATAGTATAAAGCTCGGCCGCTTCTTCTTTGGTGAGCGTCTTGTCTGGGTGGCGGAGTATAATACGCACAAGGACATTGTCTTGGTCGGGTGTCGCACCGAGCTTCTCTCTTGCTACTGGGTGGAGGTCTTCGTATTTTGTACGCTCGAGGATTTTGACCTCTTCGAGCATGTCTGATTGGTCACCAAATACATCGCGGATTTGCTCGCAGATATCCTCCTCAGTGTCATTTTTGTCTACGCAGTACGACATATCGCGTGAAATTGCCGGCTTGTCGGATACAGATTTAAAAGCCTCCATATTTGTCATTTGTTTTATGACGCGTGGATCAGTAGAACGGATGAGACGAATATCTGGGAGATTTTTGCGAGCCATGATGAGGCGCTCTATGCCCATGCCGAGTGCGAGCCCTGCTACTTTTTCTGGATCGAGGCCTGCATTTTTGAGTACTTGTGGGTGTGCGAGCCCTGCTTCAAATACCTCTATCTCTATCCCCCCAACATCTGCATATACCTCTATACCGTCCACGGTGTATGGGTGCTTTGCTTCGAGTACTATCATCTTTGCATCTGGGCACGCTGCAGCAAAGACAGTTTCTGCGAGTTTCAAAAGCTCTGCGCGACCGGGCTTGCCATGCTTTGCAATGTCTTGGAGTGTCCATACATCTATCTGGTGAAATGCATCAAGATGGCGCGGATCGATAACGTCTCTTCTATATACGAGCCCCGGGAGTACAAATGTCGTAGCGTCTATGTTTTCACCATCGAGCTTTTCGTATGTCTGTGGAATAAGTGCAGAGGTGTGTGTGCGGAGTACATGGTCCGGGTCTGTGTAGCGAGTATAGGTCGATGAGCGGCCAGGATTACCTGGAGTAAAAAGCAATTTGTCGAAATTGTCTTTTGCGAGCACTACTGCATCACCACGGACAATTTGTACATTTGGGAAATTGTTTTCTTGTAGTTTTGCAGCTACTGCATCAAAGACTTTGCCTATGATATTGCGCTCCTCGCCTGCTGGGGTCGGCATAGTAAGGTCTGAGACTTTGAGCAATGTATCGATAGTCTCTTTTGGAGAAACTTCAAACTTCAATTTCATTGGCAAATCAGGGTTTTCGGCGATGACAGCAATTGCAGCCTGTTCGAGTGCTGAGTTTTTTTCTTCTGGATTCATATTACCAAAATATCACAAAAATACCTTTTATACAAAGATGTACTTTTAGATATACACTACT
>CAYVSW010000019.1:0-9897 GCA_964454285.1 uncultured Candidatus Saccharibacteria bacterium
CCTCTGGGTCGCTCTCTGCGATGCGTGGGCAGATCACATAGGCTTGGCGGCCTTCGGCGAGGAGTGTGCGGATATGCGCATACGCTTTTTCGCGCTCGGTAGGTGCTGTGGCGTAGCTGGTGATTATCGGCTTGCGATTCTTTGGCATTTCGTCTATCACACTGAGGTCCAAGTTGCCATAGACAGTGAGTGCGAGTGAGCGAGGGATAGGGGTCGCTGTCATAGAGAGGAGGTGTGGGTAGTGTGTATCTTTTTTTGCGAGGGCTTGGCGCTGGGCAAGACCAAAGCGGTGCTGCTCGTCTATGATCACGAGTGCAAGGTGTTTGAATATGAGCGTCTTTTGGATGAGTGCATGCGTGCCGATCACTATCGGTATTTCGCCGTTTGCAATCCATTTGCGAAGCTGGGGTTTTGATATATCTGTCCAGGGAGTCTGGCTAGAGGCGACCTTGGTAGGGAATTTGCGGCATCCGCTGCCCGTGATGAGCGCTATCTGCATTCCGGTGTGTGCAAAGAGTTCGATGAAGGTCTCAAAGTGCTGGGTAGCGAGAAGCTCGGTCGGCGCCATGTATGCGACTTGGAGATTGCCAAAAGTCTGCTTTTTGTCGTCGACTCCTGGGCGCGACATAGCGGTGAGATACGCTGCCACTGCTGCGACTGCAGTCTTGCCGCTCCCTACATCACCCTCGAGGAGGCGCGACATAGGTGAGTCTTTGCGGAGATCCGCGGCGATGTCTTCTATGGTGCGCGCCTGGGCGGCACTCGGGGTAAATGGGAAACGCGATACGATGTCGTGTATTTCTTTGTCGCCAGCGACTACCTGGTATGCAGATTGTTTTTGCAGTAGCTTTTTCTCTTTTTGAAATGATACTTGTATAGAAAATAATTCTTCAAATGAAAATCGCTTGCGGGCGACCATTGCATCTTCTTTGGTCTTGGGTGTATGTGCCCAGATGAGTGCGGTGTATATAGGGGGGAGATTGTACAGGGTGCGGTATTCCTCAGGGATTGGGTCTGCTACATCTTTGATATGAGGCAAGATTTTTGCGATAGCGTGGGTGATCCACAGGCTCGATACATGCTTTGTTTCTTTGTATATTGGGGTGAGGGTCTGGTCGGCTGTGGTACCAAAGAGTGAGTCTGCGCTATCGATGGCGAGCACTTTGTCTTTTGCAATACTTGGATTCATGAGGGTGCGCTTGCCGTTTTTCTCACTAATCTTCCCAGAGAGCGAGATATTTTGCCCGACAAAAAACATTTTGCCGATATATGGCTGGTTGAGCCAGAGGGCTTCTATGGTGCCGCTCATATCAGAAATAGTGGCGTAGGTGGCAGGGATTTTTGATGTAAATGTTTTTTTGGTTTGGATTTTTTGGATCACACCGTGGATAGTGGTCTGCGTATCAGGTGTGGCTGCAGCGATAGATACGTACTCAGATGCATCTGCATAGCGGGTGGGGAAATGGTATAGCAAATCGCCGACAGTATGAATACCGAGTTTTAGAAGGCCGAGCTTTGTGTCGGACTTGATAGTGAGTATTTGTGTGAGTGGGCTCGAAAGTGTGAGAGCCATAATAATTTAGAATTCTTTGATGCGGTCTACTATTTCGTCGAGAGTGAATTGCGCCTTTATCATAAAATCTGTCGCGCCAAGATTTTTTGCTTTTTCTATATCTGCTGCAGTGCCAAGATTTGAAAATACGATAATAGGGATATCTTTTGTTGTTGCATTTTTGCGTGCTTTGCCGAGGAGGTGGTAGCCATCTGTCCCAGGGAGCATGAGGTCGAGCAAGATGCATTCCGGGTCTTTTGCAAGCTCTGTGTCGAATTCTGCTTCAGTACTTGCGTAGCCTACCTCAAAACCAGCTTTGGTAAATTTGGTAACTTCCATATTTTTAAGAAAAGCATCGTCTTCTACAATCAGTATTTTTTTCATATATGGCTATTGTATCACGAAAATTGTATTACTGGGTATAGGGGAGGGTGAGGGTAAAAGTAGTACCGAGGCCTTCGGTACTGGTGTAGGCGAGGTCTCCATTGTGGTGTTTTGCGATAGTGTAGGCGGTGTAGAGGCCGAGTCCACTTCCTATAGACTCTTTTTCTTTTGCGTTATTTGCCCGGAAGAATTTTGTAAATATATCACCAGAAGCTTCTTTGGGGATGCCGATACCATGGTCGCGGATGGTCACCACTACTACTGAAGGAGTTTGGGTGAGTGCTATTTCTACACCATCACCTTTGCGGCTGTATTTGATAGCATTGCTAATGAGGTTTTGGAATACTACTTTTATTTTGTCTTTGTCTACCTTGCACATGATAGGTGCTGCTGCTTTGGTAAAGAGTACTGGGACACCGCGTTTGAAGCTCTCGCTCGAGAATTCTTTGATCACGGTATCGAGGAGCTCTTCGAGGTCGGTATCTTCCGTTTTGTATGCAAGTGCAGATTCTTCGCTGTGGCTAAAATTGATAAGGTCTGTCACCACCTCTATCATGTGTTCATTTTGTGAAAAGCCCTGGAGGAGGGCATTTTTTTGCTCTTCGGTGATGGGACCAAAGTCGCTATCGAGAAACATTTTGAGCATCCATTTGAGCGAGGTGAGCGAGGTGCGGAGCTCGTGCGCCACGAGCGAGATTACTTCGTTTTTGTTTTGATCCGGATTCATAAAAAAAGTATATCACAAAAGGCGCCCCATATGGGGCGCCTTTTGTGATACTAGTAGAGTATTAGTTCTTTTTTGCTTTGATCGCTTCTCTTGCGTCTTTTGCTTTTTGTTTTGCTGTCTCTACGGTAGCTTTCTTTTCAGTACGAATTTTTTCAATCTCTGCCTTCTTTTCTTTCATTTTTTCTGTCCGAGCTTTTTGTGCTGCTGTTTTTGCAGCTTCCCATGAAGTCTTTACTGCAGCTTCACTTGTTTGTACCTTTGTCTTACTTGTCGCAAGTTTTGCTTTTGCTGCATCTATTGCTGCTTGGTCTTTCGCTTTCTTTGCATCAGCAAGTGCCTTGCGATCTGCTATGAGTGTTGCACGATCTGCTTTGAGTGTTTCGCGTGCTGCTTTGTATGTTGCATCATCTACTGCGCGGATAGGTGCTACTGTAGCGACAGGTGCTGGTGTTACTACTGGTGTTGCAGTGGTCGCTGTATCTTGCGCAAAGCTTGTAGTAAACGCTGCAAATGCGATAGCGGGGATCGCGAGAGACATAATGATTTGTTTTTTCATATTAGTATAAGGAATTAGGTTTGTAATACTACAGACATTCGATATGTGTCTATGGGTATAGTATAGCATTTTAAAAAATGTTCTTTTCCACAACAAAAAATCCCTCGTATGAGGGATTTTTTGTTTGAAATATATAACTAATTAGTTACGCTTTTCACTTGGGCGAGCGATATCAACGAAGATAGTGCGTCCATCAAATTCTGTGTTGTTGAGCTTTGCAACAGCTGCAGAGGCTTCTGCTTCAGTAGTGAATTCTACGAAACCGAATCCTTTTGACTTTCCTGTCATTTTATCAAAAATAACATTTGCGCTAGTTACATTTCCAGCCTGAGCAAAATAGTCTTTTAATGCTTGGTTATCTGTTTTGAAAGGCAAGCTTCCAACGAATACTTTATTTAACATGAATTTTTTTGTCTTAACGCAACGTACGGTATTAAGTAGTACATTACTAAAAACAGTGTATCACAGGGGTGCTATTTTGGGAAATAGCTTGTGAGGGTCTCACTTGTGTATATCTCTTGGCCAAGCTCGCCAAAGAGGTATGTCTTGCCGCCGACAGTGAGCGGTGCACCACCTACTATAGGGCTTGCATTTGGCTTGGAGTTGCCAAAGCCAGTATTGAAGATTGTGATGAGTACTCCAGGAGTCGCTTGGGCTGCAAAGCCTCTACTTTCCCAGTGCGCCTGTACCTGCTTGAGAAAAAGGGCGGTGTAGAGGTATGAGTAGTAGTGGTTTTTGCTATCGGTGAGGCGGTTGTAGAGTGCAGCGTCTTTATTTTTTTGTTCTTCTGGTGTGTAAGCGATAAGAGCACGCATATCTTTGAGTGGGTAAAATGGGGAACTGGTATATTTGATATGATTTTCTATTGCCACGGCTGTGTCTTGCTTTACCCCAGAAATACCGAGAGAAAATTTTGTCATAGAGCCAAGTATCTTGAGTGGCTCAAAGTATTTTTTGAAGCTCTCGCGATTTGCCGTGAAAAAACGCAATTGCTCCGGGGCGACAGTAGCGATGATAAGTCTCGCAGATACGCCTGTTTCGTTTGCGACTCTATTTATGATGTCCTTGTCTTTGATAAGCCCGCTTTCTACCACTACCCATTCTGGTGTTTGGTCCCAGTTGCAGACTTTGTCTGCGGTAATACACGGGATAACTTTTATTTTCTCTGTTTCAGGGCTCTTGAAAAAACTATTGCGCTCCTTGCTTGAGCCGCGGACATTGAATATACCAAATTGCATCCCAAAAAATACAATAGTCATCGCAAGGCCAATGAGCGCAAAGATACAAATGAGTATTTTGCCTGCAATAATAAAATATTTTTTGTACATATGGCTACTATATCGCAGTCCTGCTATTTTGTCATTTTCTATATAGTGGTTATTCCCGCTAGGCAAGACCTAGTGGGAATGTTCCAAAAAGATAATACTTCAATTACAAAAATCTCACAGGTATGACCTGTGAGATTTTGCGAGAATATAGATATTATTTACTTACACAAGTGTTGCAAGTACCGCAATCACCACATGACTTTTTTGCCACATCAGAGTCTTTGCACATGCCGCACCCGCCACAGCCACACATCTTTTTTGCAAGTGAGTATGCGCCTCCTCCAGAAAGGAAAAGTGATACGTTTACGAAAAGGAGGATGAGCGGTGTCATCATCATACCTGCATTACCGCGTGTGATATATACCGCTACGATCATGGTGATAGCAAGGAGTGCTGCAGCTGCGCGAGTCCACACACCGAGGAGTATAGCGATACCACCGAGGAGCTCTATAAATGATACGAGGTATGCCCAGAAAGCACCAAAGCCCATCTGGCCAAACATACTTACTGTCATTTGAAGGTTAGAAACTTTTTCCCATCCTGCCATAATAAATACAAATGCAATACAAATACGGAGCACTAAAAGCCCTGTATTTACATTTACCCAAGAACATTTTTTGATTTTGTCGTTGAACATGAAATTACTGTTTATTTTTTAATAATATCGCAAGTATACTCCTTTTATATCCAGTGGAGCAAATACGCGAGGAAGAGTAATACTCCAATAATACCGAGGATCTTTTGTACTCTGGTTAGGACTCCAATGATGAGTACTGCGATGATAACTTTGAAAAGTCCGAGTGCGAGAAGCGAGCTCCAGATTGTTTGTATGTACATTTGTATTGTATTCATATGTAAAGTATAGCGCGTATATATGTTGCCGCAATAGGTGTATACTGAGCATCTATGAATGAAGACATCTACACAAAATCACTCGCACTCCACAAAGAGCACCACGGCAAGCTCGAGACGGTGAGCAAAGTACAGCTCGACTCAAAAGAGGCGCTCTCGCTCGCATATAGCCCAGGTGTAGCACAGGTCTCGCGTGAGATAGCTCGAGACCCAAGCCTCGCACGAGAGTATACGCTCAAGCGCAATACAGTGGCGATAATTTCTGACGGCTCTGCAATACTCGGCCTCGGAAATCTCGGCGCACTCGCTGCGATACCTGTGATGGAGGGCAAGGCTGCAATATTTAAAGAATTTGCCGGTGTAGACGCATTCCCAATATGTCTAGAGACACAAGACACTGAAGAGATAATAGCGCTCGTAAAAAATATAGCGCCAGTATTTGGTGGGATCAACCTCGAGGATATAGCTGCGCCGCGGTGTTTTGAAATCGAAGAGCGCCTACGAGCCGAGCTTAATATTCCTGTAATGCATGACGACCAATGGGGAGCCGCCACAGTGACCCTCGCAGGAGTGATCAATTCGCTCAAATTGATAGGGAAAACAAAAGAAGAAGTAAAAGTGGTACTCAGTGGTATAGGTGCTGCAGGAGTAGCGACAGCGCGGCTGCTTTTTATCTACGGCATAAAAAACATCGTATTTTGCGATAGTAAAGGGATTATTTATCAAGGGCGTGAGGGTATGACCAAAGAAAAACAAGAGCTCCTCGATGGCAGTATCGCTATTGTAGAAGCAGGAGAACTCGCAGATGCTGTCAAAGGCGCAGATATATTCATCGGTCTTTCAAAACCAGATGTACTGACGCCTGATATGGTCCGCATTATGGCTACAAAACCGGTAATTTTTGCGCTTGCAAATCCCACTCCTGAGATAATGCCTGATGTCGCAATACAGGCTGGGGCATATATCGTCGCGACAGGACGTAGCGACTTCCCAAATCAAATAAACAACTCACTTGTTTTTCCTGGGGCATTCAAAGGTGTGCTCGAAAAAAATATTCCGCAATTCAAAAATGAAATGTTTAGCACTATCGCGCAAGCACTCGCAGATTTTGTACCAGATCCGACTCCTGAAAAAATAATTCCGAACATGTGGGACGAGGGGATCGTCACTCTCGTCTCTCGTACAATACAAAATTATAGATAATATAGAAAAATACTTTTAAAAAAAATATTTCTACGGTATACTATATGAGACAGTAGTATGCGAACAACATTTTTGAAAAAAATTGCAGTTGTATTTTTGTGCGTGAACGCACTATTTTTTGCAGTACCACATTTTACTCATGCGCTTGCTGGTGTACCAAATATTATCTCGTATCAAGGGCGACTCACAAATAGCGCAGGGGTACTCCTCGGAGGCGCAGGGACACTGTATCAATTCAAATTTTCTATTTGGGATAGTGCAACAGTGGGGGCAGGGGTAAAGCTCTGGCCAGCAGGTGCGCCAGGGACTTCTACTATTCAGGTTGTTGATGGAGTATTTAATGTAAATATCGGCGATACTGCAAATGGCTACCCCGATACGCTCAATTATAATTTCCAAGATACCGACACAGCGTACCTTCAGATAGAAGTCTCAAGTGATGCAGTGACCTTTGAGACACTCGGCCCGCGCCAGCGTATTATGTCGAGTGCGACAGCAATCAACGCGCAAACACTCCAAGGGCTCACCCCAGGGACTGGCGCAAACAATCTTTTGAAATTGGGTAGTAATGGGGAGATCACGCTCGCAGGTGGTGGTACCTCTACTCTCGGCAATGTATCGCTCGGCACAGTGTCTACTGGTACCTGGCAGGGAGATGCTATCGCAGATCAATACATCACAAAGACTGGCAACTGGACAGGCACTTTTGCAGGGCAAACAGCGAGCTATTATCTCGATGCGGGCAATCTGACCAATTTCTCTGCACCTTTTGATACAGCGTTTGGTCTCAAAACTACCGACAACCTTGCACAAGGTAGTACAAACAAATACTACAGCACATCGCTTTTCAATACTGACCTTGCGACAAAGACCACGACCGACCTCACTGAAGGTAGTAATCTCTATTTCACCAATAGCCGTGCGCAATCTGCCCTTGCAGGACTCTATGAAGTACCACTCACATTTAGCGGGCCGCTTACTCGCACAGCAAACACTATCTCACTCGCACAAGCCACAGGGAGCATACCTGGATTTTTGTCTGCTGCAGATTTTACAAGTTTTGACGCAAAACAAAATGCGCTCGTATCTGGTACAAATATAAAAACTATCAATAGTAATTCACTCCTCGGATCTGGGAATATCTCTGTGGCTACTCTTATCGGCTACACGCCATATAATGCGACAAATCCAAATGCGTATATTTCAAATCTTTCTTCATTTTCTACAACAAACCTCACTGAAGGTACCAATCTATACTTCAATAACACTCGTGCACGCAGCGCTATCTCTGTATCGGGACTCCCGCTTACATACAATAGTAGTACAGGGGTGCTCGGTATCAACCAGGCATCAGGCTCGCAAGCAGGGTATCTTTCGTCTAGCGATTGGAGTACCTTTAATAACAAGCAAGGTGCACTCCCTACATATACACTAGGATCTATTTTATTTGGAGATGGGACAACTACACCTGCGGAAAATAATGCAGAGTTCTTTTGGGATACTACTGGTCACAGGCTCGGCATAGGTACAAATACACCAAATGCATCTTTGTCTATTTTAACACGATATGACACAAATGATCCTATTCAGGTAAGTGTTTTAGGGAGTCATAATGCGAACGATACATTGTTCTTTTTAAATAGAAATGGCTCACTCACTCTTAATTCACTATATGATGACAATAGCGGCACTGTAAATACTCTTGCAAAATTTGAAAGCAATCAAAACGGGTCTTTGTATTTGCGCGGATATACAAATTATGGAAGTCCTGCATACGGCAATGATTTTCTTGTCGTAGAACCAAATGGAAGTTTCACTAGCTATGGTAATGTAAATGATGGTAGTGGAAATACGTTCCAATTCCAAAAGTTATATTCTGCGCCACAGGGGCAATTTGTAATAGGGGGTGTACAAAATTTTGGTAATGGCTATGGCTCGAGCGATACGCTCAATATAGATAATAACGGAGGACTTACTCTGCAGACAGCGTCAAACGATGGCAGCGGAAATATATATAATTTTAATCCGCTCGAAATTTCAAATGATGGGAGCTTCTATTTGCGAACCAAAGGTGCAAGTGCTACGACTAATTTTGACCGATTTAGTCTTGATACAAACCAAGATGTTGTAGATGCTAAGTTCCAGAATTCACGCCTTACAATAGAGGCTACAGGTACTAATCAAGGAGAAGTCGGGCTCTGGTTTGCAAATCCTACCGCCGCTACTGATAGTGGTAACTGGGCAATCCAATCAGACAATACTGGCGTATTGTACGGCAGACTTTGGAATGATGCTCGCAATAGCGCATACGACTGGCTCACTGTAGAGCGTACCGGTTTTAATGCCCAAAATATCCTACTGCAAAGTGATAATGAGATCACGCTTAGCACTCCTACTGTATACACACAAAATATACTACCAAGTACAGATGATGCATATACACTTGGAGATGGATCACATCGATGGAATAATATCCGCGCGACAAATGGACAGATAGACGCACTTACTGTTACAACTATAAACGGTATTACCCCTGGTAGCGGCACAGTGACATCTTTTGGTTTTACCAATGCAAATGGATTTAGTGGTACTGTATCAAATAGTACAACAACCCCGACGCTTTCACTTACTTTACAAAATGCAACAACAAGTCAGAGTGGTCAGCTTACTGCTAGTGATTGGAATACATTTAACAACAAACAAAATGCCCTCACAAACCCAGTAACAGGGACAGGAGAAGCGGGCCAGGTATCTTTTTGGACGGGTACAAACACTACTACAGGAAGCAGTAGTCTATTTTGGGATAATGTAAATAATAGACTAGGTATTGGTGCGGCGAGTCCTTTATTTCCGTTACATATTTCTGGTGCGGGGGCAGGAACTATCAATCTTGTTGGACTTACAAACACAACAACGGGGATTACCGGTAGAATAGGAGTCGGTACAAGTGGTTGGGTTTTTTCTAATTCAAGCGGTGATGTAAAATTTACTATCTCCGAAGCTGCTACAAACAACGCACTTGCTATTGGAAGTGGTCAGATACAAATAGCATCTGGAGTCTCTTTAATTGGTTCAGGGGCAACTGCTGATTTAGTCTTACGTTCAAATACAAGTGGTTCTGTGGGGTATTCAGTAAAACTTCAAGGTTATAATGGTTCAGCATGGCAAGATGTTTTAACACTTCCAAATAAATCAAGCGGTAATATTGACTTGCTTTTAGTAAATAATGGAGGCAATGTAGGTATTGGTACGACTACACCTGTAAGTAAATTATCCGTTACTGATAGTACATCAG
>CAYVSW010000020.1:0-2005 GCA_964454285.1 uncultured Candidatus Saccharibacteria bacterium
GCAATAAGCGCTTCGCGAAGCGCATGTTTGCCGTAGAGATATATTGTTTCTTCTTTTGCTGCCATAGTATTTTTGATTAGGATTTGATGTCGGTAGTATCTTGCATGATACCAGAAAATACCGTGCCGGCGTCTTCTTTTTTTACATTACCATAGATGTGATATTGTCGAAAGCCTGAAACAAGATTGCCAAAGCGCATATCACACCAGGTGTAAGTCACGGTACCCTCTTCTATTTCGCCAAGCATTTTTTCAAAATACACAATATCGTCTGGGTGTACACATGCGCGAAAATCGTTGAAGCTGATAGTCGCAAGATTTTGCCCTTTGAAAATAGCTGCAAACTGCTCGTCGAGCGAGATAGTCTTGCTTGGGAAATTGATACTCATCCGCCCCACCGATGCGAGTATCTGCACACTCTTGAGCGCAGAGATATCGTGCAGAAGTGCCTCTTTTTCACCCTCGAGCTCTGCGTACTTTTGCTGCTTTTTATAAAAAACTGATGCGATGAATATAGTTATAATACAAAGAAGTAGTATGATCACCCCAATAAATGCATTGGTGATGAGCGTAGAGCGATGCCAGCGAGCAGTCGATACATCTATTCCCACCTGGGCGATTATCTCCCCTTTTGCATTGCGAATCGGCGCATATGCAGAAATCCATTCTCCCCATGCGTCTCTGTATGCATCTTCTGCATACGCAACTCCAGACAGATACCCTGCGATATCTTTTAATTTAGTATCATCGTAGATCTGCCCTGGTGGCGAATAATCTTTTGATTGAGGATCCTCTGAATCAACATAGAAAAATTGCTTACCTGTTTTTTCGTTGAAGCCGAGGAGGTATGCAAAGCGGACATTTGGGTCAGTATCCCGAAAGGCTGTAAATATTTTTTTGAAATGAATATATGCCGGGTTTTGTAAATCCGTCTCATCTGCTTTGAGGAGTGCTACATTTTGCGGGTCTATAGAGAGCGCGAGCTGCTGTGCGTCTTTGACAAGAGAGGCGCGTTTGCTCGTATCTACCCGTGCGTCCATATACTGCACAAACAAAAACCCTATTGCGAGAATTCCAACACAAATACCTGTAACTTTCAGGAAATAGCGACTGATATGGTGAGACATTGTATACATAGTATACACTATTTTGTATACTACATCTATGACCATATTAGAATTTTTGAGCAACGATATAAAATTATTTACCATGCTGCACCTTGCAGGCGTAGTGCTCGGCCTGGGAGCTGCTACTATTACCGATATACTATTTTTCTCTTTTTTGAAAGACAATAAAATCTCGGCAAAAGAAGCAGGTATAATGAAGAATCTTTCTAGTGTTATATGGATAGCACTCCTTGTACTTGTAATTTCCGGAGTCGGGCTATATATCCCTCAAATAGAGCGATTGTCTGTATCGGGTAAATTCCTTGTAAAAGTTTGTGCATTGGGAGTTATTTTTATAAATGGATTGTTCCTAAATTTCTACGCACAACCTCGAATACAAAAAATAGCTTTTTCTGGGGAACTCCCGGAAATAAAACGTCGGACAAGAAAAATATTTTTTGTGCTCGGCGGGGTATCGATCAGCTCATGGTGGTTTATCTTTATATTAGGTAGCTTGCGCGGAGTTTTAATTCCCTTTAGGCCGCTATTACTCGTGTATATTGGTCTTCTCGCTGTGGCTATTATTGGGAGCCAGGTTTTTGAGTATAGGGTGAATAAGGGGAGTAAGTAAGGCCGGGAAGGATTTGTTCCTCGCGCCAGCTGAAGTACGGTTCAAATGGATTTGGTCACTAATATTTTATTCGCCAGACGCTCATAAAATTTCTCGACCCCGGCTCGCCTGTTTTTCTTGGTAGAAAAACATGGCTGCGCCTTTCAAATCCTTACGCATATGGCGCAGGCCATATGCTCCTGTAGTCTACAAAACAAAAAGACCCCCTTTATAAAGGGGGTCTTTTTGTTTTGTGCGCCGGGAAGGATTTGAACCTTCGTAGCCCGAAG
>CAYVSW010000020.1:2015-9046 GCA_964454285.1 uncultured Candidatus Saccharibacteria bacterium
AGGCGACAGATTTACAGTCTGTTGTAATTGACCACTCTACCACCGACGCGGGTCCCGTTATTATACATAACGGGGATATTAAAACAATACCCAGCCAAAAATCATTAATTAAGAGCTTTGGCTTTTTTGGGTACTTGTTTTGAAAAAGAACTCTTAGTCACTCTTTTCTTTGAGAGCTTGGAGACGACAATGTCGTTATCTTTTGCGCTCACGAGGACCGTATCACCAGAAGATATCTCTTCGGCAATAATATATTGTGCAATCGGATTCAGCACCTTGGTCTGAATCAAACGATTGAGGGGTCGTGCCCCATACATAGGATTATACCCGACATCGGCCAAGTGCGAAAGTGCTTTCTCGTCGACATCGATAGCGATACCTTTTTCTTTGAGTCGCGCAAGTACCTGATCTATACGGATCCGTACAATAGCTTCGATTTCTTTTTTGCCGAGCATATCAAATACGACAACTTCATCGATACGGTTGAGGAATTCTGGACGGAAATACTCTTTGAGTGATTCTTCTACTTTTTCTTTGGTGTGGATGTACTCTGCCTCATTGGTATTTGTATGGAAGCCGATAGTTTCCATTTTTTGAATGTACTGTGAGCCAATATTACTTGTCATTATAATTATAGTATTTTTGAAATTCACTTTGCGCCCCTTGCTGTCGGTGAGGTGTCCGTCGTCGAGCACTTGGAGGAGTACATTGAATACTTCTGGATGTGCTTTTTCTACTTCATCAAAAAGGATTACTGAGTATGGGCGGTGGCGTACTGCCTCGGTGAGCTGGCCGCTCTCGTCGTGCCCAACGTACCCTGGTGGCGAGCCGATAAGCTTCGATATTGCATGGCGCTCCATGTATTCACTCATATCTACTCGTATCAAAGCTTTTTCATCGTTAAACATATATTCTGCAAGGGTTTTGGTGAGCTCTGTCTTCCCCACTCCTGTCGGGCCAAGGAAAAGGAATGAGCCGATAGGGCGATGCGGGTCGCCGATACCTGCACGATTGCGTCGCACTACGTGTGCAATTTTTTCTATTGCAATATCCTGCCCTACCACGCGCTTCTTGAGCTCTGTTTCAAGCTGCATCAATTTTATACGCTCACCTTCGAGCATTTTTGTCACCGGCACTCCTGTCCATCGGGCGACTACACTTGCGATGTCTTCGCTGGTAATTTCTTCTTTGAGAATACGGCGAGTCTTTTGTAGTTTTTTGAGCTTTGCATTTTTTGCATCAAGCTCTTTCTGTAAGAGCGGGATATGTCCATAGCGGATCTCAGCTGCACGAGCAAGGTCTGCGTGCTGCTCTGCATTTTCCGCATCGAGGCGGAGTGTGTCGAGATCTTTTTTGAGCTTGTTCATATCGTCGAGCAAATCTTTTTCGCCACGCCATTTCATCTGGAGCTCACTATTTTTCTCAGTGATATCTGCGATTTCAAATTCTATTTCTTGTTGGCGTTTTTTGTCCTCTTCATTTTTGAGCGCTTCTTTTTCTATTTCGAGACGCATTATTTTGCGATGTGCTTCTTCGAGCGCATCAGGTTTGTTTTCGAGTGTCATGCGGAGCGCTGAGCACGCTTCATCGAGAAGGTCTACTGCTTTGTCTGGGAGAAAGCGATTGGTGATATATCGCGTAGACAGATCTACCGCTGCAAGGATAGCATCGTCAGTAATGCGCACATTGTGATAGAGCTCGTATTTTGTTTTGAGTCCACGCAGTATTGCCACGGTATCGTCTACACTCGGCTCCTCTACAAATACCGGCTGGAAGCGGCGTGCGAGCGCTGGGTCTTTTTCTATATGCTTTTGGTACTCTTTGAGTGTTGTCGCACCGATTGCACGGAGCTCACCACGCGCGAGCGCAGGCTTGAGCATTTGTGCCATATCTACCGTACCTTCTGCGCTCCCTGCCCCTACGATGCTGTGTATCTCATCTATAAAAAGGATAATTTTGCCTTGCGATTGATCTACCTCTTTGAGGATTTGCTTGAGGCGCTCTTCGAATTCGCCGCGGTATTTTGTCCCCGCGAGGAGCGAGCCAATGTCGAGCGAGACGATTTGTTTATCTTTGAGCGATTCTGAAACATCCCCTTTTGCAATGCGATTTGCGAGCCCTTCTACCACTGCAGTCTTTCCTGTGCCGGCTTCACCAATGAGGATAGGGTTGTTTTTGGTACGGCGAGACAATATCTGCATGATGCGCAATATTTCACTATCGCGACCTATTACTGGGTCGAGCTTGTCTTCGCGTGCAAGGTCGGTGAGATTGCGAGTAAATTTTGTAAGCATGCGCATTTTTTTGCTGCCGCCTTCTACTTGTGGCTCTTTGCGATACTGCATGAGCGCATCGATACATGCTTTTTTTGTGATGTTAAATTTTGCGAGAATTTCTGATGTTTGGTTTTTGGTATCACAAAGCGCGAGGAAAAGGTGCTCAGTAGATACAAAAGGATCCTTGAGCTCGGCTGCAATCTTGAGCGACTGCTCTATGGTGTGTGCGAGATCTCCCGTGAGGAACATCTGGTATGATGGAGCGACAGTGGTCGAGCCTTGTACCTCCTCCATGCTCTCGAGCACAGTGTCTGTGAGGTGCATTGTGTCTATATCAAAATTCTCAAGAATAGGGATAATGTTTGATTCCTCTTGTACGAGAAGCCCTGCGAGCAAATGCAGCGCGCCCACATTGTTTTGCCCACGCTCAATAGCGAGCTCATGTGCTCGCTTGATAGCGTCTTTTGCTTTTGTTGTAAATTGACTAAGTGGTGGCATATACAAGCCCTACTATATCATATTTTTGTACTTTTTAAATATTTGCCCTAATGCTTTTATTGTTTTATCTATATGGCGTTTTTTAGTATTTTTGTCGAAAGAGATGCGGAGTGTTGCAAAGTTTTGTGGAGTGAGATTTGCTGGGAGGTGCTTTTCAGTGTCGTTGCTACAGGCACTTTGCGAAGACGCTGCAATACCGCGGGCATCGAGCTCTATGACAAGCAGCTCGCTATCTATCCCTGGTACGAGGAGGTGCGAGATATGTGGTGAGCGAGGTATTTCTTTTGATGATATATGTATAGTGGGGAAATTTTTGGCGATTTGATTTTCAAAATAGTCGCGGAGGTTTTGGATGTGCGGCGCAAAAGTTGCACGCAACTTTTGCGCCGCTGCTACTGCCCCAGCAAACTTCTCTATGAGCACTACTGCTTGCGTCCCAGAGCGGATACCCATCTCCTGCCCACCACCAAAATACACCCCTTCCATCGGTACGCCTTTTTTTATATATAGTGCCCCTACTCCATTTTGGCAAGCAAGCTTCGCAGAGCCGAGTGTCATCATATCTACCCCAAGCTGCGGGATACCGAGATCCATATATTGTACTGCTTGTGTTGCATCAGTATGTACATAAAACACCATACCTGGGAATTCTTTGCGTAAATGGCGGATACGCTTTGCGATGTCTTTGATCGGCTGTATCGTGCCAATTTCATTTTGTACAAAAATAATAGATACAATACATGCGCGAATACCAGCACTCGGCACTATGTCTTTTGGATCCACTACGCCGTCAGTGTTTTGTATTTGTGTATATTTCACTCCCACACGCTTTACGAGCCCTTTTGCAACCTCTGCAATAGATGCATGCTCTATGTCGCTCGTGAGTATCTCTATCTCATCGGGCTTGTAGTTATTTTTTAACAAGCCATACACAAATCCCTGGAGTGCAATGTTGTTGCTCTCTGTCGCACCACTTGTAAAAATAACTTCTCCACTCTGGCAGCCGAGTGTTTTTGCAATTGCAGTACGCGCATCAGTGAGGCCGTTTTTTTCTTGTACACCCTCTTTATGGAGGCTCCCCGGATTGCCCCGACTACTGCCAAAAACAGCGCGAGAAGCACTATCGAGGTATATTCGGCGTGGAAATGAAAAAAGCTTGAAAAACATAGGAAATAAGGTATACTGTCCGTATATATGTCTAGTAGTATACCATTTCTTACCCCAATTGCATTTGTACTCTGCGCACTCGGTATTTTTGGTATAGGATATATGGTGTACATCCAGGAAAAGAAGCTTCGTTCTTTTATGATTGGTAAAGACGGCAAGTCTCTCGAAGCGACACTTGCATGGCTCACCGAAAAAGCAGCAAAGACCGACGACACACTTGCGGCGCACAAAGAAGGCCTCGAAATGATAGATGCTCGAGTTCAAAAAAGTATCCGCGGGTATTCACTTGTACGGTACAATGCATTCGACAATGACGGCGGCGAGCAGAGCTTTGCATCGGGACTCCTCGATGAAAAAGGCAATGGCTATGTGCTCTCGGTAATCACCAGCCGCAATCACACTGGTGTATATGCAAAAAAAATTACTGCCTTTACTCCACAATCAGCGCTCACCAAAGAAGAAAACCTCGCCCTAACAGAAGCTAAAAAAACATTATGAAAAACACTACACCAAGACCTCCAATAGTAGCAATCATGGGTCACATCGACCATGGCAAATCTACACTCCTCGACTACATCCGCAAGACCAATGTGGTAGCTGGAGAAGCAGGTGGTATCACCCAGCACCTTAGTGCATATGAGATCGCGATCCCCTACCAAAAAGAAACGCGCCAGATCACATTCCTCGACACACCAGGCCATGCTGCATTTACTGGTATGCGTACTCGCGGCGCTGCAGCGTGTGATATTGCTATCCTTGTGGTGTCTGCAGAAGACGGTGTAAAAGCGCAAACCCTCGAAGCGCTCCACACTATCCGCGCAGCAGGTATTCCTTTTATCGTTGCAATAAATAAAATAGATCGCCCAAATGCAAACCTCGAGAAAACAAAGCAATCTCTCGCAGGAGCAGAAGTGCTCGTCGAGGGCTATGGCGGCGATATCCCCTTTGTGGCAATATCTGCAAAAGAAGGCACCAATGTAAGCGAGCTTTTGGAAACTATTATTCTCGTAGCAGACCTCGAAAATATTTCTGCAGACCCAGAGGGTTCTGTAGAAGGCATTGTCATCGAAAGCCGCCTCGATGTACGCCGTGGTATACACGCAACTATCATCATCAAAAACGGCACGCTCCATAAAGGGCAATTCCTCGTCACTGGTACTGCTATGACCACTACTCGTATCATGGAAAACTTCCTCGGCAAATCTATAGATACAGCCCTCCCTGGTACCCCAGTATCGCTCGTAGGCTTCGACAGCCTCCCTAGTGTCGGTATCCCAATAGCAGTATTTAAGACCAAAAAAGAAGCCCTTGCGTACATACAAGAGATAGAATTTGCACAGAGCAACTACGAAGCGACCGTGATGGTAGATGGCGACAAAAAGGTAATCCCACTCATCATCAAAGCAGATGTATATGGCACCGTAGAGGCGACACAAAAAGAGATCGAAAAAATGGATATTGCAGGCGTGCATATCAAAATCATCGGCAAAGGCATCGGTGCTATTGCAGAGAGCGATGTGAAGCTCGCACAGTCTGATAAAGAAACTATCATTCTCGGATTCAATGTAGCACTCGACAATGCAGCTCGCGAATTAAATGAAAAAGTAGGTGCGACAGTAGAGCGATTCAACATCATCTACAAACTCACTGAATGGCTCGAAACAGAGCTCGAAAAGCGCCGCCCTCGCAAAGAGGTACGTGAAGTGCTCGGTACTGCAAAAGTACTCAAAGTATTTTCAAAGACAAAGGAGCGCCAAGTTATCGGCTGTCGTGTAGAAGAAGGTGGCAAGATCACCGAGCGTGCACGTGTCTCTATCGTACGTCGTGACTTCCCTATTGCAGAAGGTACTATCATCGAGATACAGCATGCAAAGCAAAAAGTAAAAGAGCTCACCGAGGGTGAATGTGGTATGCTCGTCGAATGTAAAACAGATATTGCACCAGGAGACACGCTCGAAGTATTTACCTTTAACACTGTATAAAAATATGGAAAACAAAAATGCAAAAAAAGAAGAGATAATCCGTGAGCGCGCCGCAGCGTTTATTGAGACCGTGACAAACAAAACATCGCTCATCACCGTGACAAGCGTGCGTTTGTACGAAAAAGACCGTAAGGCAGACATCCTCGTGACAGTACTCCCTGAGTCTGGCGAAGAAGCAGCACTCAACTTCCTCAAGCGCCAACGCAAAGAAATGCGCGACTATATCAAAAAAGGCTTCCCGTTTCATACTATCCCCTTTATCGATACCATGATTGACAAAGGAGAGAAAGCAAGACAAACTATAGACGCTCTTCTCGCAGGAGAAGATAAAGAGTAAGATACATATCCCCATCGTGGGACATCGGTCTGGTGGCCAAGTGGTAAGGCGGTTCTCTGCAAAAGAACTATACGCGAGTTCGATTCTCGCCCAGACCTCCATCGCCCATATATCCTAGGGCGATACAATAGCCCGAGTGATGGAATGGTAGACATAGAGGACTTAAAATCCTCAGACAGTGATGTCGTGTGGGTTCGAGTCCCACCTCGGGCACCAGAATAGCACTTAGCGGTTTCTTCGAAACCAAGGAATGGGCGTGCCGAAGGCACGCCCATTCTGTTTGCCCTGATTTTGCGGGGGAATTCAGAAATGCGGGCGCGCTTGCGCGCACTGTTTTTTCGCCAAGGAGGAGGTTCGAGCCAAAGATTTCTTTGGCTTTGACCTTTTTAGCAAAAAGGTCAGTATCCCGTGCGATTCCGTCTAGTGTTTGCGCGTCTTTTATCCATTCTTTCATCGGTTCGAGCCAATCATTCTGTTTTTGTAGAACTGAAGATATTTTGCCCTCGAGCGACTTCTTTTCAGATAACAATTTTGCTTTTTGTACACGATATATTTCTTGCTCAATCACTTGGTCTAAATATCCATTGAGAAGTCGCTCCAACTTAATATTGATTTTCAAAATATCTTTTTTTACTTCTTCTACAAAAACAGAATTAGACTGGGCAGAATTGTTGAAATCTTTTTCTGCCATTTTCAACAATTCTTTCGCCCAGTCTGTAGGTAAAGAAACTTTTTGCATTTCGGATGATATCTGCTGATCCAAAATCTCAC
>CAYVSW010000021.1:0-8093 GCA_964454285.1 uncultured Candidatus Saccharibacteria bacterium
CCAGAAAAGACATATATAAATCGAGGAGAAAATACTACACTTCGTTGGAACACCAATGCGAGCTATGTAGTAATTTCACCACTTAATATAAACAATGGCTCACCATCTAGTAGTACTCCTGTAGGGCCTTCAACTACGACTACATACTTTATGACAGCGTACTGTGGAAATGGCTCTTCGACATCAGCGTCTACTACTATCTCTGTTGCAAATGCTACAGCATCTAATATGCAGGTAACTACTACAAATGCTACATCACTCCGTACCGGTAGTGCACAGCTCAATGGTATTACAGCTCCAAACAACAATGGTACAGCAACAGCATGGTTCGAATACGGACTCACTGGGTCACTCGGAAATCGTACAAGTGCACAGACTGTTTCTTCTGGAAACAATAGTTATTTCAATGACTATATATCAGGGCTTGCTCCAAATACCTGGTACTACTATCGTGCAATTTTGCAAAACAGTAGTGGTACAGTAAATGGTGAAATTGTACGCTTCAAGACACTTGGTGGTGCGGTAGATACTACCTATGTACCACCTGTAAGAACAGTGAAGCCAGTACAGATCATAAACAACACAGTGACTGCACAAAGTGCGCCGTCACTCCTTGAGCTCAAGGTGAACAGCCAGTACGATCGTATGTGTGTAAACGGTGATATGCAGTATGTAGTAACATATAGAAATATCAGTGGGGTAACACTCAAAGACACAGTACTCCGTATCACACATCCAAAAGAGCTCACCTTTATCGCAAGTACTCAGGGCCGCTACGAAGTAGTAGACCGTGTAGTCACAGTGGACGTAGGTGATGTAGGTGCAAACCAGAGTGGTATCGTGACTCTTACATTCCGTGTAAACAGCGAAGCAGTACGGGGAGCGCTCGCAGTAACTACAGCGACTGTGGTGTACACAAACCCAAATACAAAAGCACAAGAAGATGCAACAGCATACTCTTTGATAAATGTATCTGACGATTGTCCTACACTAAACAACCTCCAAGGTAATGCATTTGGAGCAGGATTCCTCCCAAATACATTGCTCGAATGGCTCCTTCTTATACTCGTGATCTTGGGTCTTATAATCCTCGCTCGCCAGCTATACAAGAAAAGCCATCAGCAGGCATAATACGTAATAAAAAAGACCCCCAGATGGGGGTCTTTTTTATGCTATAGTACTCATATATGGAGCGTATATATACTGAGTCAGAAATAGTAGAAGTCGCACAAGAAATCCTAGGAAATATTGGTGTAGATGGAAACGCAGCTCCACTATTGGCTTTTTCAGGAGACCTCGGTGCTGGTAAAACAACACTCACAAAAGCTATTGCACAGGCGCTCGGTGTGGGGGAAGAGATTACGAGCCCCACTTTTGTTATTGCAAAAATATACAATACTGGGCACCACGCTTTTGCAAAGCTCGTACACGTAGACGCATATCGCATAGAGGATATAGCTGAGCTCGGCCCGCTCGATTTTGATACATATCTTGCAGACCCAAAAAACCTTGTGATAGTAGAGTGGCCAGAAATGATACCAGAGAAAATCGCACAACATGCAAATATACATCTGTATAGTATCGAGCATGTAGACAATGAGTCTCGCCGCATACATAAAAAATAATATGGCTACCAAAAAAGACACCAATATAAAAACAATAGTTATACTCGATGCGCATGCGATTATTCATCGCGCGTACCATGCCATGCCAGACTTTACAAAAAGTGATGGAAAACCTGTGGGGGCAATATATGGTATGGCATCTATGGTGATCCGTATCATAGAGCTCATACATCCAGACTATGTGGTAGCAGCGTACGATTTGCCCAAGCCGACATTTCGCCATCATGCATACGATGCATACAAAGCAGGCCGGGCAAAGACCGATGATAATCTTGTGGCACAGATAGAGGGCACCCGTCGCCTTATGGATGCCTTTGGTATCGAATGTATCGATGCACCAGGGTTTGAGGCAGATGATGTGATAGGCACTATTGTGAAGCAATATGCAGCTGATTCTAGTATACATATTGTAATTGCCTCAGGAGATATGGATACGCTCCAGCTCGTGAGTGGCAAAAAGGTGCAAGTATTTACGCTCAAAAAAGGTATTCACGATAGTGTGTTTTATGATGAAAAGGGTGTGCTCGATAGATACAACTTTGGCCCACACCAAATCCCAGATTACAAAGGGCTCCGTGGGGATCCGTCGGACAATATAAAAGGGGTGCCTGGTATAGGAGAAAAGACTGCGACAGAGCTCCTCACGCATTTTGGTAGTGTAGAGGGTATATATGAAGCTCTCGAAAAAGATAAAGAACATCTATATGCAAAAGGATTTTCAAAGCGTATTGTAGAACTTCTCGAAACAAATAAAGACGAAGCATTTTTTTCAAAAACACTTGCGACTATCCGCCAGGATGCGCCGATACATTTCACCATCCCTGAAAATACTATTTTAAAAATAAATGAAAAAAAACTCACCGAATTTTTTCAAGAATACGAATTCCGTAGTTTGCTCCCCAAAATAAAAAGCGTATTTGAAACAGAGCCTGTAGGGGAAGTGGTGGTGGTACCAGCAGATAAGGATCTCGTACACAAAGCAGCTATCGGGCTATGGGTGCTCTACAGTGAATACACTAATGCCGATGAGGCGACTATCTATGCGCGCACAAAAAAGAACACCATAGAAGAAGCAATAGCCTTTATAGAAGAAGAGCTCGCAAAGCGCGGACTCATGGAGCTTTATGAAAAAATAGAAATGCCGCTCGTGCCGATAATTAAAAAAATGGAAGCACGCGGTATAACAGTAGATCTACCATATCTACAAAATTGTGCAGTAGAGATCCGTGCCAAGCTCGATGCACTCATTAAAGAAATAGAAGAGATCGCAGGGACAAGTATAAATCTCAATTCGCCAAAGCAGCTCTCGGGGCTTCTCTTTGACACACTTGGTATCAAGCCAAAAGGAAAGCGCAAAGAATCTGGTGCGTATACAACCAATGCAGATGTGCTCGAGGAGCTTGCAGATACGCACCCAATCATTCCACTCATTTTGAAATATCGAGAAGCACAAAAAATATTTTCTACCTATATAGAAGCATTGCCACAGTATGTCCGCGAAGACGGCAAAATCCATGCAGAGTTTATTCAAAATGGTACCACTACCGGGAGATTTTCTTCAAACAATCCAAATATGCAAAATCTGCCTGCGTCAGAAGGGTTTGGTAGGGAAGTGCGCCGTGCATTTATTGCGTCTCCCGGGTACACACTTGTCGCGAGCGACTATTCGCAGATCGAGCTTCGCGTACTTGCAATGCTCTCAGGAGACGAGACATTGCAAAATACCTTCAAAGAGGGAAAGGATATCCACACCATAGTCGCATCGCGTGTTTTTGGAGTAAGTGAATCAGATGTCACCAAAGATATGCGCCGCAAAGCAAAGGTTATAAACTTCGGCATTATTTATGGGATGGGTATTTCGGCATTACAAAAAAACCTCGGCGTCACTCGCCCAGAGGCGACGCTTTTTTATGAACAATACTTTGCTGCATTTCCGACAATCAAAGAATACCTCGATTCTATAAAAGTAGGAGCTACTGAGAAAGGGTACACCGAGACAGCATTTGGCCGCCGGAGATATTTTCCAGGGCTTAAATCAAATGTGCAATTTATGCGCAGCTTTGCAGAGCGTATGGCAACCAATGCCCCTATCCAGGGTACTGCGGCAGATATTATTAAGCTCGCAATTATTGCTGTAGACAAAGCAATACAAGATGCAGGGCTCACAGACAAAGCATTTCTCCTCCTACAAATCCACGATGAGCTTGTGTATGAGGTAGAAAATTCTGTGCAGGTGCAGGTCTCAAAGCTCATAGAGGAAACTATGGTATCTGTACTCAAAGACCCAATATTGCCATATGTGGGCGACGAAGTAGCCCTTGCAGTATCTTCTTTACATGCCGATACGCTGGACAAATTGAAATAAATGATACAATATCCTGTATATGAAGAAAATATATAAACTCACTGCGCACCACCTCCTCGCTATCTCGTATATTGCCTACTTCATCTGTATTGCGGGGGGTATTGGGCTTTCTGTAGTTTTCCCACTCCGTGTACATATCCCGGGCGCAAATATATTTGCACTTATTTGTTTTGTCGGTGGGCCACTTCTTATCCTTTGGGCACAGCAGTCTTCTTTTGCGTTTGAAAAACACAAAAAAGAACATGGGGTTATTTTGTTTTCTTTTGGTCCGTACAAATTTTTGCGCAATCCGACACAACTCGGGCTGGGCATGCTAATCATCGGATATGTATTTATTTTGCAGTCTGTGACAGTCCTCGCATCAGTACTCCTTTCATATCTAATAGGAAATTACTTTTATAAAAAACACGAAGCATTACTCGAGCAAAAATACGGTAAAAATTACAAGGAATACAAAATGCACGTAGGCAAGATTTTGTAATATGTTAGTACTGATCGTAGGTAATGAAAAAATAAATCGCCGTGTGCCCGCACATGATGTAGTGTCTGATATGGGAGCTGCAAACATGTATGACGATACGATGCTCAGTTTTGCAGACCTCGAGCAATTTGCATACCCGTCTCTTTTTGAAAGTATGCCACCGGTGATTTGGGCACAGTTTATTTTGGACAAAGAAGATAGTTTTGCAAAAGAAAAAATAGCTATCCTCTCGGAGAGTAAAACAATATTTATTATCGAAGAATTTGCTATCACAGCAGATACAAAAAAGATTTTTGAAAAACATGGCGCGCAGGTGTTTGTACAAAAAAAAGAAGCAAAAGCAAAAGAGTACAACCCACTCTTTTCTATTGTAGAGGGGATGGTGGGAGTAGACAAGAAATCTCGCTGGATGGCGTATCAAAAAGCGCTCGCCGAGGATATTGTACCCGAGGCACTCATGGGAGTGCTCTACTGGAAGCTCCGCCAGCAGTGCGGCTATGCAAAAGGAGAGCAGCTCGCATGGTATAAAAAACTATATACAGATTTTATACAAGCACATGCACATGCATGGAAAAGTGGTACACCACTTGCCCTCATGATAGAGAAAGTATTACTACAATAAAAAGAGAAACACCTTTCAAAAGATTGAAAGGTGTTTTTAATATCATAGGATATTTTATATATTTGAGTTCGATAGTGTTTGTTTTTTGAGTTTTTGTTTGTTGTGAAGGTACATCTTTTGAAGAGCTAAGAATGTTGTCTTTTTTTTGGAATCTTGACGAGATTTCTGTGTAATGAGACGAAGGTACCTCTGTTTCTATTATACGTGTTCTTTCTAGGCCTGTACAGCCTCAGCTTGTGGATACTTTTTTGCGATGTATACAAAGATGAGCGCGAGTACGAGGATAGTGAGCGACATCATAGGGATCGTGATATATCCAAATTCGTATACATATCGCACAAGACATGAGGTACCATTTACCCCACACACATCTAGACCAAGAGGGAATATGTCTAGTACGTTGTGAAATATAGCTACGGCTCCACCTGCTATTGCTAATACAGTGATCTGGGTACGCAGTAGGGCAGATTTTTGGAGGTTGCCAGTGAACGAAAGGATAGCAATAGCAAATATCGCTATGCGCTGATACCAGCATAGTACACACGGCGCATAGAGAAATACATGCTCGTATATGAGGCTACCAATCACGCTTACTGCAAAGATGATGCGGACTTTTGTAGATGCCCATAGAGCGATAGTTGGGAGGAGTGGAGATTTGGTGAGGATGGCTACAATGAGAAATACTATCCCAAGCTGCATGAGTACGACACCGATAGCGACTATTGTGTTAAACATATATTTTAAATTAATTTAGTGGACAGTTTGTTTTTTCTGCCAATGTTTTAGGTGGTACTTCACCAGTGAGGCGGGTACCGTCAGCGAAGACCCAAGTAGGGAAGCCTTCGATTTTTGCATCAATACAGATTTGTTTCATTTTTGAATCAGGGGTTGAGCATTCTACATACGGGACATATTTCATAGATTTACCAAATGCTCTTTTTTGAGCCTGGCAGTGTGAGCACCACCATGCGCCATAAAACTTTGTCTCACTTTTTGCGAGACATTGCCCGAGGTTGTCATATTGCCCTGGCTTCTTACCTTCTACTACTAAAAAAGAAACTATAGCAATTGCGATTGCTCCTACGATTATCCATGGTAAATATTTTTTCATATGTATTTAGCGTACCCCTCTGACGCACTTTTTGCAAGTTCCAGAAAAGGATAATGTGTGGTTTTCTATAACACGAAAAACTTTTGATTTTTTAATTGCAGAAAGTGAAATATTTTTTATACAAAAAGGGATGGATTCGATAACACCGCACGAGCCACAAATCACATGATGGTTGTGATGTTTTCCTTTTGAGAGCTCGTATGAATACACACCATCTTCGAGAGGGAGTTTCTTGGTAATGCCAATTTCAGAAAAACTAGCAAGGGCACGGTATAATGTCGCTATATCGCCGCCTTGTTTTTTGAGAAGCTTTTGGAGTTGTTCTATGGTCTGCGGAGTTTTTGATTGATGGAGAATCTCGAGAAGTGCGACGCGGATAGGGGTCGCTTTGAGGGATTGCTCATGGAGGATCTCGACTGGGTCAAACGTTGCCTTTTTCATAATTGTAGTATAGTATAGATGCAAACAATTCGCAATTATGAAAAATATTATAAAACACATGTATACCTATAGGGCGTTGGTTATTGGCTTTTTGCTATTGCTCACCGTGGCTATATATATAGAGCTCTTTGAGCAACCGGCACATTTTTTTCTTGGTCTTGTATTTTTGGTCCTTGGGATATGGTTTACAAAGAAAACCGTGCACCACTTTCATTTCGACCATCATCATGCAGGGGATTCATTTGTAGACTCGGTGCCGCTCATTACACTCCTTTTGGCAAATATCCTCCACCCCGCAGTAGACGGGCTCTCATGGTATGAGACCTTTGCGGATAGAGGGCTCCTCGTTGGTGTTATTTTTGGTAGCAGTATTGTACTGCACGAAATTTTCCGGCAGGCAGCACTTATTGGTGTACTCAAAAAAATGAGTATCAAAGGGTATGTGGTAGTGGTGACTGCAATATTGGGTACGAGTATAGGGCTTGCGACAGGGTTCTTCAATGCGACGTTCTTTCATAAATATGAATACGTCGCAGACTTTGCCACGCTCTTTGCGTATGGCTTTGTGATAGGAGAGTATTTCCTTGGGCATCATCATGCCAAAAAAGATACAGCAAAGAATATAAGTCTGATTGCTGGTATCCTGCTTGGTATCATATTTATTTTATTTGCAAATAGTATTTAAAAATCCCGCTAGTGAGGCGGGATTTTTTTTATGATTCTTTATCAAAGAGTCTGTACATAGCAATACCTCCAGCAACAGACACATTGAGCGATTCTTTTTCGCCCCGCATAGGTATCTCTATGGTAGCATCAAGTTCCGATAGTATATCTTCTGGAATTCCGGATACTTCGTTTCCTACAATGAGCGCAGTATGAGAAGTTGCTATGTATTTTTTGTAATCAATAGAACGGTCAGATTGCTCAAGTCCGACAATAGTAATTTTTTCTTCGCGAAGTTTTTTTAGAACTTCATTAAAATTTTTGTAATATGTGTGTGAAATACTTTTTTCAGCACCAAGTGCGGTCTTTGCAATATCTGGCTGCGGCCGCCCAAACCTGTCTATTGGAGATGGGGTAGTACCTATGAGGTATATATCGTCGATCCCGACGGCGTCTGCAGTACGGAAAAGCGAGCCTACATTGTGCGAGCTCCGTATGTCGAGCAAAACCAATATTTTCTTGTCGCTGTTTTCTGGGGTTGATTTCATGTACGCTCTATGGTATATTTTTCTTTGCAATTTGCAACCCTGTAAATTCAATACGCGCTTATAGCTCAGCTGGTAGAGCAGCTCCCTTTTAAGGAGACGGTCGCAGGTTCGAATCCTGCTAAGCGCACAATGAAAAAATCCCAAGCCTTTGCTTTGGGATTTTTTCATATGCTTAAGTTAGGATTCGAACCGAAGGCAAATTTTAAGCGTAAAATTTGTGTCGAAATTAGCAAATTT
>CAYVSW010000022.1:0-7401 GCA_964454285.1 uncultured Candidatus Saccharibacteria bacterium
TCTTCGGTTATAGAACAGGGTACACATTTTCAGGCAACAACATCGGCTCAAACAACATCATCATCGGTACCAATATCTCTCTCCCAGATGCCACTGCAAATGCTATAAACCTCGGAGGTGTACTCTTTGGTACAAATACATACAGTACAACAAGTGGTAACCCTTCTATAACTGCAGTCTCCTCTGGCAGAATAGGTATTGCAAAAGTAACTCCCGCATACACACTTGATGTCGGTAATGCATCTGTCTCTGGCATCGTCGCACGCTTCCAAAACTCATCTGGTACTTGTGACATCAACCCAACAAGTGCATCACTTTCTTGTTCTTCAGATAGAACACTTAAAAAGAACATCCAACCACTCGACACCACCATACAAGCAAAAGTACTCTCTCTCGTACCAGTATCATACAACTGGAACATAGATGCAGACACTGCACCAAAACAAACAGGATTCATTGCGCAAGACGTAGAAGCACTATTTCCAGACCTTGTTGCTACAGACAAAGACACAGGACTCAAATCACTCAATTACGTAGGACTCATCCCATATACTATCAAGGCAGTACAAGAGATGGATATACAGATACAAGGCATACTCCCAGAAGCGCTCGATGCTACCGCCTATGGCAAGATAAAAGAGTTTCTCCGGGGGGTAGCGGTGGAAGGGAAAGCCGCAGTAGACACTCTCGTGGCGCGACGAGTAGAGGCAGATACAGTAGAGACAAAGCAGCTTTGTATAGATAGTCTCTGTATTACAAAAACGCAGCTACAAAAAATCCTCGATGAAAGCGGGTCTACAGCACAAACTACCCCAGCACCTATTACAGATACAGAGCAGGTAGTACCACCAGCAGAGGACACAGGAGAAATTTCTCCAGCAGATACGACAACACAATAAAAAGAGAGCTCTATTGCTACTTTTTTAATTTTGTGTTATTGTATGCACAAATTAAAATATATAATATGAGTACCGTATCAATCGTGCTGCTATGCGTAGCTATTGCTAGTATAGCCACAAACGTTTTTTTAGGAAGGAGTGTGCATTCACTCCAAAATAAAAATCGAGACACTAAAGAAGAGCTTGCAATACAAACAGCTCGAAGGATTCATTTTGAAATGTGTGCGCTCCCTGTGGAGCAGATATCGTTTCAAAAACTGTATGCTTTGTACACAGAACGCATTGCTCTAAAAAAGAGTTTTAGATTTGAAAATTTCTTGTTTTGTTTCAAGGTGAAGTTGATAGAAAAGTATGTATCTATAAAAGTAGATTCTATAGATGAGCTCTATACAATTCTGGAAAAAGATATGATACAAGCCTCCGGTGCAGATATGCTGCTACTAAAAATTCAATGCGGGGAAGCTCAAAAAGATGAAGGTGTACAAGAAAGGGTACTTCTCTTGCTGCAAAAGAAATTACAATCGATGGATGGAGTTACTGCAGAATCAGTGTTTTATGTATATAAACAAAAGTTTTACTGTATCGGTACTTTTGATTTTAGTACATTTGCAATGCGATACTTATATACCAGTATGCAAAAAATGTAATTATAAAGCCGATATTTCATATCTGAAATATCGGCTTTTAGATTGACCAAAACGCATTATTCTGATATAGTCTACAAAGCGTCTCAGCGGATTGCAGTCCACAGTTCTCTTTTTGCGAAAAACCTTTATTTCTAAAGATTTCCGTAGAAAAAGGATTATGTGATACTCAATTTAAAAATAGACGTTTAATCAAACAATTATGGCAAAAACATCAGTAGTAGCGCGTTCACAAAAAACGCCAAAATTCAGTACACGAGCGGTAAACCGCTGTTTTAAGTGTGGCCGTAGACACGGATATATGAGAGATTTCTCTCTATGTCGTATCTGCTTCCGCGAATTAGCAAACGAAGGAATGCTCCCGGGTATCCGTAAATCATCTTGGTAGTTTTATTATGACAGACCCAATATCAAACATGTTAGTATCGCTCAAAAACGCAGCAATGATTTCGAAAGAAAAAGTTGTAGTGCCTTTTTCAGCGCTCAAAGAATCAATCGCAATGTGTCTCATGAAGCACGGCTTTGTTGCATCTGTTCAGAAAAAGACAGAAAAAGGCAATATAGCAGTACTTGAGCTCACACTCGCATTCGACGCACAAGGCCCAAAGATCCACGATGTTACTCGTGTATCAAAGCCTTCACGCCGTATGTACGCAGCAGTAAAAGAAATCCACTCATTCAAAAATGGGCACGGTATCTACGTATTTTCTACACCAAAAGGAATTTTGAGTGATCAGGAAGCACGCAAAGAACAGGTCGGCGGAGAAGTTATTTGTAATATCTGGTAGAGTTATATATATGAGTAGAGTAGGAAAACAACAATTCACAATCCCCGCAAACGTTACTGTTACTTTCGAAAACGGTCTTTTCACAGTAAAGGGTCCACTTGGGACACTTTCAAAGACATTTATCGATGCAGTAGTAATCACTATCGCAGACAATGTTATCTCTTTTGCACCAGCAACTGACGAACCATTTGCACGCGCACTCTGGGGGACATACGCTTCACACGTGAAGAATATGATCGCAGGTGTACAGACAGCATACGTAAAAAAATTGATTCTCGAAGGAGTTGGATTCAAAAGTGAAGTAGCAGGTACAGACCTCAAGCTTGCACTTGGATTCTCACACCCAGTAGTTGTAGCGATCCCAAGTGGGCTCACTGTGACTGCAGAGAAAAACAACATCACCGTCACTGGTATCGACAAAGAGCAAGTAGGGCAGTTCACTGCAGCAGTACGCGCAATGAAGAAACCAGAACCATATAAAGGTAAAGGCTTCCGATACAGCGATGAAGTTATTCGTCGAAAAGCAGGTAAGAAGACCGCATAAAGAGTTATATTATGTCAACACAAAACAAACTACAAAAAAAGATGCGCCTCAAAAAGAAGATCCGTGCTCGAATCATCGGATCAGCAGAGCGTCCACGTCTTACTGTTACTCGTTCGAATTCACACGTATACGCACAGCTTATCAATGATGCTACAGCTACTACACTCGCAGCAGCAAACGACATGAACCTCAAGTCAGGGAGTGGTGTTGAGCGTGCTACTATGGTAGGCAAGGCTATTGCAACACTTGCAAAAAAAGCTGGTATCACTGCAGTCGTATTTGACCGCAATGGATACAAATATGCAGGTCGCGTACAAGCGCTCGCAGATGCGGCTCGTCTAGAAGGGTTAGAATTTTAATATATGACTGATACAAAAACACAACCACAAAGAGATCCATCAAAGCGTCCAGATACTCGCCGTCCTCGTCCTGATCGCGCACCAGTGATCAAAGATGTAGATCAAAAAATTCTCGAAATTCGCCGTGTTACCCGTGTGGTATCTGGAGGACGTCGTATGAGTTTTGCAGTATCTATGCTTATTGGAGACAAAAAAGGAGTAGTAGGAGTAGGTACCGGAAAGGGTAACGACACTGCACTCGCAATCGCAAAGGCACTCAAAGATGCAAAGAAAAATGCAATGAAGATCAAGCTCAACGCTGGTCACTCTATTGCACACGAAGTAAGCGCAAAGTATGCATCATCACGCGTAAAGCTTTTCCCAAACAAAGGTAAAGGGCTCGTAGCAGGTGCAGCAATCCGCGATATCCTCGTGCTCGCAGGAGCAAAGGATGTATCTGCAAAGGTACTCTCAGGTAGCAAGAACAAGCTCAACACTGCACGTGCAGTTATTGCAGCACTTGCTCCAATCGCAGCTCCATACAACTTTGCAAACAAGCCAGTCGAAGTAGTAGCAGATGCAGCACCAGCTGTAGAAGCAAAATAAGAGTTCCATTATGTTACACGAATTAAAACCAACAACACAAAATAAAAAAGCAAAGACTGTAGGTCGTGGAGGCACTCGTGGAAAGACTGCAGGCCGTGGTACAAAAGGGCAAAAAGCTCGCTCTGGCCACCGCATTCGTCCACACATCCGCGATATGATCAAAAAGCTTCCAAAGCTTCGCGGCCGTGGCAAGAATATCAACAAGACATTCCGCACCACAGCACAAGTAGTGAACCTCGATATGATCTCTATGCATTTTGAAAAAGGTGCAAGTATCACTCCTTCTACACTCTTTGCAAAAAACCTTATCAAGCGCCACCAGGGTATTCTCCCTATGGTCAAGATTCTCGGTACAGGAAAAGTTGCAGCAAACTACGACTTCTACGACTGCCAAGTATCAGCTACTGCAAAGACAAAGATCGAAGCAGCGGGTGGAAAAGTAAACTAATTCTCCTCAAACAGGAACAAACAATATGGAATCATTCTTCAAAAAACTAAAAATTCTTTACACGGACAAAAGTCTCCGCAACAAGATCCTCTTTGTCGTATTGATCCTCGCAATATTCCGCGTGCTCGCAGTGATCCCGGTACCAGGCGTAGATACAGTGCGTCTCGCACGATTTTTGTCTGGCAATCAATTCCTTTCACTCTTCAATACACTTTCAGGTGGTGGATTTTCAAACTTCTCTATAGTGATGCTTGGGGTAGGGCCGTACATTACGTCTTCTATCATCATGCAATTGCTCTCTATGATGTGGCCACGCCTCAAAGAACTCATGCAAGAGTCTGGTGAGATTGGCCGCAAGAAATTCAACCAATACGTTCGTATGATTGCAGTACCTATTGCATTCCTACAGGGTATTGCATTTCTTCGCTACCTTCAGACACAAGGTGTAGTAGATGTATTGTCTACAAAGGCACTCATCGGCAATGCGCTTATCATTGTTGCAGGATCTATGCTTCTTCTTTGGCTCGCAGAGCTTATCAATGAATTTGGTATCGGCAATGGTACATCACTTATCATCATGAGTGGTATCGTATCGGTGATCCCACAGACAATATCGCAGTTCCTCTTTACGTACACTGCAGACCAGCTTCCAGTTACACTGTTGTATCTCGCGCTCGGTTTCCTTGTTATCGCAGGAGTTGTGTATATCTACGAGGCGCAGCGCCCAGTAGAGGTGACATACGCTCGCCAGGCACGCGGTATCCGCATGTTTGGGTCAAATGAGACATATATCCCACTTCGCCTTACACAGGCTGGTGTGATGCCAATCATCTTTGCGTCATCGATCTTGCTCTTCCCACAATTCATCGCAAACTTCCTTGCAAATAGCGCATCAAGCAAAGCACAGGCTGTATCTAGTGCGCTTCTCAATTTCCTTCAGAGCAATTGGCAGTACGCTATTGTGTACTTCTTGCTTGTGGTTTTCTTTACCTACTTCTACACAGCGATCACCTTTGATCCAAAGCAGATGGCAGAGAATTTGCAAAAGAACGGTGCATTCATCCCAGGTATCCGCCCAGGAGAAGCTACTCGTGCACATATCGCAGAGATCGTGACCAAGCTCACGCTTGTTGGTTCACTCTTCCTCGGTATCGTAGCAGTACTTCCGCTCGTAGTGCGTGGCACTACTGGTATCACTGCATTTGCAGTGGGTGGTACATCACTCCTCATTACAGTATCTGTAGTGATAGACCTCATCCGCAAAATCGACGCTCAAGTCGCAATGCAAGAATAAAAACATTCTCAAAAAAATCTCCACAAACTGTGGAGATTTTTTTGTTTCATTCTAAAGCCATCGTTTCGCAAAAGACCCCTCATTTCTAGAATGCCTCGCTATTAAAATATGTACTATTTTGCTGTCGGCGTTTTTCTGCTGAAAATTCGCCTCACTTTCGGCTCAGTCAGCCTCAAGAGTCACCAAAATAGTACATATTTTAGATAGCTTCAGCACAGGACGTAGCATTTCAAAATATGCCATTTCTGGGCTTTGCGCAGGTCGACTGGGACGAGCAGGAGTGCCCTTGTAGCAACAAGGGACACGTCCCAGAAATGGGATATTTTGAAAGCGAGGACTTTACTCATTTTAATAGCGAAGATGTATAAATATGCTAGACTAATCCTATGAATAACGTATACATATTTATTGGCCAGAGTGGCTCTGGCAAGGGCACCCAGGTACAACTACTCGACCAGGCTATCCGCGCTATGCACCCGGAGCACACTATATTTCACCTCGAGACAGGTGAGGCATTTCGCGCCCTTATCGGTGGCGAGAGCTACACCGCACAAAAGACTCGCGAGTACATAGAAGCTGGCGATTTGCCACCAGCATTCCTCGGTGTGCACGCATGGAGCCACGCATTGATTGCCGGCTACGAAGGACAGAACCATGTATTCCTCGATGGCACGCCCCGTGTCTCTGCAGAGGTACCCGCGCTCCTCTCTGCTATCTCATTTTATGGCTGGCACCCACACGTGATCTATATTGCAGTGGGGGACACCTGGGCCAAAGACAAGCTCCTCGCTCGCGGCCGAGCAGACGACAACACAGAAGACATCGATGGACGCATCGCGTGGTTCTACCAGTCTGTGCTCCCGGCTATAGATATGCTCAAGAGCTCGCCCGATGTCACGCTCCACACTATCAACGGCGAGCAGACTATAGAGCAAGTCCACGCTGATATTGCTGCAGCCCTCAACCTCTAATTTTTTTTATGATCATCATCAAGACCCCAGAAGAAATCGCCAAGCTCCGCACTGCTGGCCCGATCCTCGCCCGTATCGTACGCGAGGTGGCAGAGAGTGCGCGTGCTGGGATGACCACCGGCGAGCTCGACAAAGTCGCCGAGGCAAAAATGCGCGAAGCTGGTGGCGCTCCAGGGCTGCTTGGCTATCGCCCCGAAGGCGCCCGCAAGCCATACCCCGCTACTATGTGTATCTCGGTCAACGATGAAGTGGTGCACGGCATCCCAGGCAATCGAGTGCTCAAAGACGGCGATATTGTCTCTTTTGACACCGTGCTCAAGTACGACGGCGTATTTGTAGACTATACGCTCACAGTGGCTATAGGAGGCAAAGATATGCTCAAAAACAAACGCGAGCGGGAATTGCTCGAAGCAACAGAAGCCTCACTATACGAGGGTATATACGCTATAAAGGCTGGTAGCCGCACAGGGGACATAGGTGCAGCGGTAGAAGCGTATGCAAAGAAGCACAAGCTCGGCATCGTCCGCGGCCTCTCTGGGCACGGCGTCGGCCGCCATATCCACGAGGATCCATACGTGCCCAACTACGGCAAAAAGGGCAAAGGCGAGCTCCTCGTCCCTGGTATGGTTATTGCTATCGAGCCTATGCTCACACTCGGTGCAGAGGAGGTACTCGAGCTCCGTGACGGCTATACCCTCGTGACAGAGGACCGCTCAAAAGCAGCCCACTTTGAGCACACCGTGCTCATCCTCGAAGACGGTACTCCAGAGATCCTCACAGAGGAGTAGTACGCTTTTAGACATATAGGAGTATACTGAGTTTATGCAAACATACAATTGGTACCAGACACTCACAAAGCCTTCTTGGGC
>CAYVSW010000023.1:0-7083 GCA_964454285.1 uncultured Candidatus Saccharibacteria bacterium
ATGTAGATATACTCAAGCTCGGCCACCATGGGTCCAAGACTTCGACCAGCGAAGAGTACCTCCGCGCTACTACTCCTTCGCTCGCGCTCATTTCTGCGGGTGTAGATAATTCCTACGGCCACCCTCACCAAGGAGTCCTCGACCGCCTCGGGGCATTTCGTATCCCATACATCTCCACCCAGACAGCTGGTATCGTGACACTCACTGTATCGAGCGATGGAAATACATGGGAGATGAAGAAGGAGAAGTAAGGTATACTTATATCAAATTGTTACAAAATGAAAATTGATTTGAAATCTTGGATTGTAAGAAAAAAGTTGCCAATAAATACAGAGAGTCATATATGTGATTGTGAGTGCCATAAAAAAGCACTACAAAAAACAAAACTGCAATGTTGTCGTTGTACGTTGTGTGCTCATTGTCAAAAAAGGATCAAAAGCAATCTCTATTATAGACATACTATATTTTGTCGGATAAACAATCTTTACAAACTAATCAAAAACAAAAAACCTCCTTCGAGTTGAAGGAGGTTTTTATTATGAGAAGGAAATTATCGGATAAGTCCTGCGTCTTGGAATGCTTTGAAGGCACCGTTCTTTTTGATAGTGCGGAGACCTGCAGTAGATACTGTGATAGTCACTGTCTTGCCGAGCTCTGCGATAAATACCTTTTTCTTTTGGAGGTTTGCATATTTACGGATTGCTGGGAGCGGGGTGAATTTTGTTGCACGCACGCGGTTTGAATACCCGCCAGCGACGAGTGATGATTTTCCTGTGATAACGCATTCTTTTGCCATAGTGGGCATACTGTACCAGATTGGGTATTTTTTTGCAACCTTGCCTCGTTTGACGAGAGTAGGCAGTTCATATTTGTGAGAATTTCTATGATATACTGTGCATATATGGCTGGCTACACGGGATTTTTTTATTTTATAGTACTTATTATCTCTATTATGGTGCACGAGGTGGCGCATGGCATAGTCGCCGAGCGCGAAGGGGACCCGACAGCCCGCCTCCTCGGCCGCATTACCCTCAACCCGCTCAAACACATAGACATTGTAGGGTCTATTATCCTCCCACTCGTACTCCTCCTCTCAGGGACTGGCATGATGATCGGCTGGGCAAAGCCTGTCCCATATGATCCATCGCGCCTCAATCGGGGTAAAAAATCTATTGCACTTGTCGCAAGTGCTGGGATAATCGCAAATATAATGATTGCGGTGTTTTTTGGATTACTAATACGCCTCAGTATTATTACCCATTTCACAAGTATTTCTTTTATCTCTATTGCAAGTATTATCGTGCTTGTAAATATTGTACTTGCAATGTTTAACGCAGTGCCACTCGCACCACTCGATGGATATACTATCTTGCAATCAGTGCTCCCATCGCGTGCACACAAGACACTTGCGTGGATAGAAAAATTTAGTCTACCGATACTTTTGGTGTTTGTAGTCTTTGGTTGGCAGTTTGTTGCACCACTTGGTATCAAGATCTATATACTAATTACCGGACTTGCGCTATAATATAAACAATGAAAAAAATTTTTTTTACAATATACACAATAATTTTTATTTTTTGCACTGCAGTCTTTGTATATGCAAGTACTACAGATGGAACCATAGATCCAAATAGTATAGGGAATTACAAGGCACTTATCTTGAATGACCCAGGGCTCGGCTCGACTGAGCTCACAATAAACTTTGGTCTTTTTACAGATCCAGCGGTAGCTCCTTATAATATACGTATTACTAGTAGTGGCATCACTGGCTATGCATGGAGCCCGATCATGGGATGGATCAGTATGAACTGCGCAAATCCGACCAGTACCTGTACGAGCAACAATGGCAATTTCAAAGTGTCTGTTTCTAATACTGGAGTACTCTCTGGTTATGCATGGGCGCAAAATACGGGCTGGGTGAATTTTGGTCCTTTTTCAAATCCTGCAACATCACAGGTTAAAATCGGTAGTGATGGTAAATTTGGTGGTACGCTCGGTAGCGCAGGCTATGCATGGGGGCAAAATGTAGGGTGGATCAAGTTTGATTGTTCGTCTAATACAAGCTGTGTAGAGACAGATTATAGAAATCCGACAGGTGGAGGAGGGCGTCCTCCTGGAGGTAGTGGAGGAGGAGGGATAGCGTCTCCTAGTCCTAGTCCATCACCGGCTCCTGCACCTTCTCCGACTCCTTCGCCAAGTCCGACCCCTAGTCCGACTCCGTCTCCTAGTCCTAACCCTTCGCCAAGTCCGATACCTACTCCTAGTCCATCACCGGCTCCTGCACCTTCTCCGACTCCTTCGCCAAGTCCAGTACAGCCACCAGCAGGACCGGGGGGTGGTAGTGGAGGTGGTGGGATACCAACTATTATTTTGGAAGTAGTAAAAAACTGGGGCATCCAAGGCCCTGGAGGGACTATTGCAAAAGTAACTCGTGCAGCAGTAGATAAAACCACCGAGACTACAGAAAAAGTATTTACCTCAGAAGAGGGTAAAAAAGCAGCTGTTGCGGTGACTGCTACTGGAGCTGTGCTCGCTACTGGTATGTCGCTCGCTGCTACTTTTGCACTCAACCCACTCTCAGCCGCAGAGGCATTTCTCATACCATTTAGATTGTGGTCGCTCCTTCTCGGTATACTCGGTATCCGCAAGCGCGTGCGCAAATGGGGGGTAGTGTACGACTCACAGACCAAGCAACCTATCGATCCAGCATATGTCACTATTTTAAATGAAAAAGGAGAAGAGGCAGGTTCTGCTATTACCGATATAGATGGCCGCTATGGATTCCTTCTCCCGCCTGGTACCTATACTATGTCTGCGCAAAAGACAAATTACACCTTCCCATCAGCTATTCTTGCAAACCACAACCAAGACGAGCTCTACGATGACCTTTATTTTGGGGAGCCTTTCACTGTAGAAAATGAAGCGTTTGTTGTTATAAAAAATGTCCCACTCGACCCAGTAGGCTTTGACTGGAACGAATATATCAAAAAATCTCGTGGGCTTACGCATTTCTTTGCACGTCATGAAGTGTTCATCAGCAAGATCACTTGGGGCTTCTTTGGGTTTGGGTTCATTACAGCAATACTTTCGCTATTTTATAGTCATACTTTTTATAATTACGCGATACTTGGGTTCTATATGATCCTCGGTTTTATGCGTGCTACAGGGGTAGTAGGAGTAAAAACTAGTACTATCGTAGACAAATCTGGCAACTTGGTCCCATTTGCGCTTGTGCAGGTCTACAATGAGGCAAATGCCCGCATCGCTCGCAAGGTAGGATCGGTCCATGGGCGCATATTTTGCCTTATCCCAAATGGTACCTACTATATGACTATTTCTACCAAAAACCCTGGCCAAGATAGTGGTTATACACTCGTTCACACTACAGAAAAGTTCACGGTAAAACACGGATATATCCACAAAAAGGTCACAATTGGGTAATCTTGGACCAAAAACTTGATTTGTTTTTGTATCTATAGTAGTATGCTCGCTATGGCGACTATCAATCAACTTATAAAGAAACCCCGCAAAACAGTCATTCGCAAAACAAAAGCTGTGGCACTTTCTCGTGGTTTCAATGCGATCCACAACAAACCAGTATCATATGCATCACCGTTTAAGCGTGGTGTGTGTGTAAAAGTAACAACCACCACCCCAAAGAAGCCGAACTCAGCTATCCGTAAGATTGCTCGTGTACGTCTCACAAATGGTATGACTGTTACAGCCTACATTCCAGGTATGGGGCACAACCTCCAAGAGCACTCAGTGGTAATGCTCCGTGGTGGCCGTGTAAAAGACTTGATCGGAGTACGTTACCACATCGTTCGTGGTGTGCTCGATACACAGGGTATCGAAAAGCGTCGAAAGTCTCGCTCACTCTATGGTACTAAGCTCCCTAAGGTTAAGAAATAAAATATGAGAAAAAAAGTAACAAATCGAAATATGGTAAAGCCAGACATGACCTACGGGTCAGAGCGTTTGGAAAAGTTTATCAACTGCATTATGTGGGATGGCAAAAAAAATGCTGCTCGCAGTGCTGTGTACGGTGCACTTGACATCATAAAAGAAAAAGAAGCTACAGAGACTCCGCTTGATGTTTTTGAGGAAGCCCTCAAAAACGCAGGACCACTCGTAGAAGTACGTTCACGACGTATCGGTGGTGCAAACTACCAAGTACCTCGCGAAGTACGCCAGGAGCGCCGCCAGGCTCTCGCTATGCGATGGATCATCGACTCAGCACGCGGCCGCAAAGGTACTACTATTGCAAAAGCCCTCGCAGATGAGCTCTCTCTTGCTGCAAAAGGTGAAGGTAATGCTGTGAAGAAAAAGAAAGATACTCACAAGATGGCAGAAAGTAATAAGGCGTTCGCTCACTTTGCTTGGTAATCAAAATTTTATACTCAAAAAACTCCACAAACCGTGGAGTTTTTTGTTGCAAATTGTATTCTTTTGCCGTATTATAGGGCTTAGGCGTTAATCGGCGCTTTTTTATTATCTGAAAAAATTATTATTTAAAAAATACGTATGGAACGAGAATTCTCTCTAGAAAAAACAAGAAACTTCGGTATTATCGCGCACATTGATGCGGGTAAGACCACAACTTCAGAACGTGTGCTTTTTTACACGGGTATGAGTCACAAGATTGGTGAGGTGCACGATGGTGAGACCACCACAGACTGGATGGAGCAAGAGCGTGAGCGCGGTATTACTATTACCTCAGCTGCGGTTACTTGTTCTTGGATCCCAACATATGCAAATGCAGATAAAAATAAAAGATTCCGATTTAACATTATCGATACTCCAGGACACATTGACTTTACTGTAGAGGTAAAGCGCTCACTTCGCGTGCTCGACGGCGCAGTAGTCGTATTTGACGGCGTTGCTGGTGTAGAGCCACAATCAGAGACCAACTGGCGCTATGCAGACGAAGCAAATGTTCCACGTATTTGTTTTGTAAACAAGCTCGACCGTACTGGTGCTTCATTTGAGCACTCATACAAGACAATCCTCGATCGTCTTTCAAAAAAGGCAGTGCGTGCACAGCTCCCAATCGGACTCGAAGAAAATCATGAGGGTGTGATCGACCTTTTGGAAATGAAGGCATACTACTTTGAAGGAGACATGGGTAAAAATGTTATCCAAAAAGAAATCCCAGAAAACATGAAAGCTGATGCAGAAAAGTATCATGCAGAATTCATTGAGCGCATCGTAGAGCAAGATGATGATGCAATGAATGCATACCTCGAAGGAAAGGTGCCAGATCTTGCAACACTTAAAAAATTGCTCCGCAAAGGGGTGATCGCAAATGCGATTTTTCCTGTGTATGCTGGTAGTGCGCTTAAAAACAAAGGTGTGCAGCTCGTACTCGACGCAGTGGTAGACTACCTCCCAGCACCTACAGACATCAAGCCAGCAAAAGGCATGAATCCAGATACAGAAGCAGAGGTTCTCTGTCCAGCGGATGACAATGCACCATTTGCAGCGCTTGCGTTCAAATCTATGAGTGATCCATTCGTAGGTCAGCTCGTATTCTTCCGTGTGTACTCAGGTACGCTCGAAGCAGGCTCATATATCTACAACCCACGTACTGGCAGTAAAGAGCGTATGTCTCGTATCGTGCGTATGCAGGCAGACCAGCGTGAAGAAGTGAAAAAGGTTTTTGCGGGTGAAATTGCAGCGGCAGTAGGACTCAAAGACACAAACACTTCAGACACACTCTGTGACGAAAAGACACCAATCATGCTCGACCGTATCAAATTCCCAGAGCCGGTGATCAACCTCCGTATTGAGCCAAAAACAAAAGCAGATCAAGAAAAAATGGGTCTCGCACTCAACCGTCTTGCACAAGAAGACCCAACATTCAAGGTATCTACAGATCCTGAAACAGAAGAAACTATCATCGCAGGTATGGGAGAGCTCCACTTGGAAATCATCGTAGACCGTATGAAGCGTGAGTTCAATGTTGAAGCAAATGTTGGTAAGCCACAGGTTGCATACCGTGAGACTATCACTGCACCAGCAGATGCAGAAGGTAAATACATCAAGCAGTCTGGAGGTAAGGGTAACTACGGTCACGTAAAGATCAAAATCAAACCAATGGATATGTCTGTAGACGAAAAAGATCTTCCAAAGAACGTAAAGCGCTCTGGTGGATTCGAATTCATCAACAACATCAAAGGAGGTGCTATTCCACAAGAATATATCGCACCGATTGAAAAAGGACTCAAAGAAGGTCTTGACCGTGGTATTCTTGCAGGATTCAAAATCGAAAATGTATCTGTAGACCTATACGACGGATCATTCCACGAAGTTGACTCAAACGAAATGGCCTTTAAAATCGCTGCAAGTATGGCAATCCAGGATGCATGTCGTGCTGCAAAGCCAGTGATTCTCGAACCGATGATGAAAGTAGAAGTAGTAACTCCAGACAAATTCATGGGAGATGTTACAGGATCGCTCTCATCACGCCGTGGTCTCATCGAAGGTATGGAAACTCGTGGTATGAACCAAGTTGTAAATGCGGTGGTGCCACTTTCTGAAATGTTCGGATACATGACATCACTTCGCTCTATGACAGAAGGTCGCGCAGGATTTGTTATGGAATTCATCCGATACGATATTGTGCCACAAAACGTAGCAGATACTATCATCAAATCTCGCGCATAATATCTATCTAAAAAAATATAAAAACCCCTAATTATTTGACGATTAGGGGTTTTTATGTATAATAAGAAAAAATATTTAACTATGTTAGTAAAACTTAATCAGAAGGTTGAAGAAATCAAAAAAGAAATTTTTAAAAGCTTCACAAATTGTCATGTTACAGATTGGGTGCCTGCCGCCCAGATGCAGTGCTTTCACGATGTTACGTATAAAGTTCTTAAAAAGAACCACTGTACAACAACTGTCGGATATTTTATTTGGGGAAATGAGATAACCTTTTTTCTCATTCATGGCGATTGGTCTTTGCATAAAGAAAAAATGAAAGAGCAGCCGCCGCTTTTCTTGGCAAAAATTGATTATTCTAAACAAAACAAACTGCAGGTATCACCATTTGCAGGGCAAGATATTAAACTAGGCAAG
>CAYVSW010000024.1:0-6449 GCA_964454285.1 uncultured Candidatus Saccharibacteria bacterium
ACAAAGTTTTTGTACTCTTTTGCGATAGCTGGCACTACGTGAGATACCATATATTTTGAAGGATAGCCAAAGTCGCTCTCAGACATATAGTCCTCGAGTACAAAAAATGGCAAAAATAGCCCGCCATCTTTTTGACCAATTTGGGATGCGTGGTGAAGCGCTGGGTTGTCATGGACTCTAAAGTCTCTACGCTGCCAATATAGTACGATATGCTGCATACCCATACAGTATAAGCTTTATAGGCATATAATTCTAGCTGACCATTACTACCCATACCGTGGTATAATGTATTTATGGAAACAATTAAAAACAATATATTTTTGGTAATTGGTATCGCATTATTGGTATTTTCTGCAGTATTCTTTTTCTCGGCACGAGGCTTCTCTGACCAGGGCTCATACGTAGAGGTAAAAGGATTGTCAGAAAAAATAGTAAAAGCAGACACTGCAATCTGGACAATGAGCTTCGACATAAAATCAAATAACATCGATTCACTCTACGCAGACACAGAAAAGAATATCACTGCAATCAAAGCATTTCTTACAGAAAAAGGCTTTGAGGCGAGCGAGATAAATGTAGCTGCTGCAAATATCTATCAAGACACATACAAAGACGCACTCTTCCGCTACAACTCTACAAACCAGATCTCTGTATATACAAAAAAGGTAGACCTTGCAAAAGCAAATGCAAATCAGACACTCACTCTCGTAAAAAAAGGTGTAGTGCTCAGCCAAAACAACATCTCTTTTGAATTCTCAGACCTCAATAGCATCAAGCCAGACATGCTCGCAGAGGCTACAAAAAATGCACAGGATACTGCAACCCAGCTTGCAAGAAATGCAGGTGCTCGTATTGGCAGTATCGTCCGTGGCAACCAAGGTGTATTTGATATCGAAGACAAAGACCCAGGATCTCCTGAATACAAAAAGATCCGTCTCGTATCTACACTTCGCTTCCTTATAAAATAGTACTTAGTAAAAAATCCCTCGTATGAGGGATTTTTTGTTATTGTTTATTTTCTTCTGCCACCAAAGATGCGGAGCAAGCTGAGGAACAGATTTATAAAATCGAGATACAGTGTGAGCGCACCGATAATCCCCACTCGTGCAATATCTTCGTCTGTGTGGATATCGCGAGCAAACTCTTTTATCTTTTGTGTGTCGCGAGTGATAAGTACCGTAAAGACCGCAACTCCTACCCATGCAAGTATCATATCGAGCATACTATTGTGCAAAAAGAGATTTACAAGTGAAGCAACAACAAGCCCAATAAGCGCAAAGTATGCAACCTGCCCAATACTGCTCAGGTCGCGCTTTGTGCGAGCACCAAATATCGCAAGCACTGCAAACATCACCGCAGTACCGATAAAGATACTAATAATAGATGATGTCTCAAATGCAAAGAATATCACCGAGAGCGTGAGCCCGCTGAGAACTGCATAGCCGATAAATACTGCTTTTGCGCGCGCAACAGAGAGCGACATAATATGGCGAGAGAGGTACCATACGTATGCAAATTCTGCCAATATCATAATCATAAAGCCAAAACGTGAGCCGAGCACAAGACCAGTGAGACTTGGGCTAAGTGCGACAATAATAGATACAACAAAGGATACAAAGAGCCCTATAGCCATCCAGCTAAAGCTTTTTGTAAGTGTACTCTGATACACGGGTGTCACTACCGCTAGTTCTGGCTGTTTTTCTTCTTGTACTACTTCTACGTGTTGGGGTGTGTTATTTTCTTGTTCCATATACAGCTATGATACTGCAAAAAATACCTCACGTGAAGTGAGGTATTTTTTGTTTATTTTAGTCTTTTTTTTCTTTATTAGATTTTCGACAAAGGAGAATAACACAAAGGATAACAACTGCTGTAATAAGAAAGATAATAGAACCTATAAGTATATATATAAAGTTGAAAAGGTCAGAGGTTTTGATAATGATAGTATCTGTCGGTGGGAGCGGCGTAGGAGTAATCACCGGCGCTGGAGTGATCACAGGAGCAGGGAGTATCTCAGGCTCAATCTCTATTGGGGCTTCTACTACCGGAGGAATCTCTATTATAGGTGGTATCTCTGTTTTTGGTGAAGGGCTGATAACTATTGTCGCATTACTGACACCATCAAATACATCGGTGCCTTGGCCATCGTTGAGCAACACCTTTCCAGAAACTACCTTTATATATGCAGTACCTGCAGACTTTGCGCGAAATGTAATATAGCCGACTCCCCCACGCACACCTCTGTACCCAGGAGACGGTGTACCACCAGAAAAGAACACCTCATTGCCAGAGCGAGATGGTGAGCCAGGAGTCTGCAGCGAAAATGTCTTTGCCCCAGAAATAGAAACAACATCGAGCAAGTCTCTAGGATAATTTACTGTCGCCTCTACAGCATTTGCATATTTACCCTTTGTGTCCGCGGCAATAGATACGGTAAATTGCGAACCTGCACTAACAGACTTTGTAGAAGGAGCGACAATAATAGTCGCAGCACTTGCCCCAAGTGGGACAATAAAGAAAACAAGCATTACAAAAGTGAAAATTTTTTCATGAATTATTTTTTGATTATATATAGTATACGATGCACTACTCTATACCGCAAACAAATACCTGTGCATAACACCACCACTATAGCGAGAAGCCACACTGGAACAATAGCTTTTGTATACACCTTTGTGGTCGTACTATTACCTGCATTATCGCGAGTGCGAATATAGATATAATCTCCAATGAGTGGTCGATGTATTTTGTGTGGACTCTCTGCACTACTATACAGACCGATCCATCCACTACGCACGCTAGTTTTTGCAATACCTGATGTCTTGTCTACTGCAACAAAACTCACAAAATTTTTACCATCAAATACGGATATATCTTTTGAAACAGTCGCAGATATGATACTAGGCGCAGTACTATCTATCTGTACCCGATACACCCCCCCTTCTTGCCAGCCAGTGCCACCCTGTATTGCTAGTTTAAAATAATACACACCATCGGGGACATTTTTGTACTGTACGGTACCTATTGTTGTTTCTGGATTTTGATCAGGGATAATATCGTTGTTACTACTAAAGCTGTAGCTATACGCTTCACCATTTTTTATATCAAAAGAAATAGTAACATCATGATTTTTGTACCACGCATTTTCTTTTGGATGTGTACTCGATGTTATACGGTGGAGCTTGTTTGTGGCAGATACAATAGCAAAAGACACAGGCGCCATGCGTATCTCTGTGGGGGTACCTGCGCCATCATTTTGCAATATATATGAGAGCGTATCTACAACTGAAAAAAATGAATTCCCTACTTGTTTTGCGGTAAATATAGTAGTGAGGATAGGAATACGGTTCCCCTGTATACCAGCCGGGAAGCCAGCGGTAAAATGAATAACACCATCTTTTTGTAATGTTGGTTTTTCTGCCCAGATGGTCGCACTAGAAGATCCTGTTTCTATATGTTGCATACTGAGCGTCTTTGTATCATAGACAATAGTCGCATCTACTACATTGATACTCACGCCTTCGGTATTCAAAAACCAATCCACGCGTACGGTGTCTCCCTGGTATACCACCTCTTGGGCAGATGATATTGTCATAGTCGCTGCATGCGTGGTTTTTGGCATGCCAAAAACCACGCACAAACACACAATACTTACACACAGTATTCTTTTATATATTTTACCCTGTCCAATCATAGAGTAGTATTGAAAAGTCTGTTGCATTTACGACTTTATCTTTATTTATATCTGCGCGCACCTTGAGCGGGTCAACTCTTTTTTTCCAGTGATACAACAACATTGAGAGGTCGGTGATATTTACTTTTTTGTCGCAGTTGAGATCGCTTCTGCCACACGCAGTTTCTTGTTTTACCGTCTTGTCTCCCACAACAAAAGGAATACTCTGACTCACGTCGGTCACTTGTGTACCTTTTACTTGTCGAGAAAAGGTTATGTGATCTCCGAGCTCCAGAAACGACGTATCAAATTGCTTAAACCATGTACCCACACTTGAAGCGCTGACCTTTTCTATAAATTCAGGCGAGCTATGCACGTGCACATTGACTTGAACATTTGGTGCTGCGGTACCAAAGATACCAATCGGGTCACCCTTTTTTACAGTACTACTATCTATCGCTATAGTAGGTGCCAAAAACACATTGTTTATTTCTACTGCCACTGAGTTTGTAAGTGTCACCGGGAAGCTATATGGTGTAGATTTTCGCCCTGCAGCATCTGTCGCATATACAGAAAACGTATAATGACTTGGGACAAGATTTTGTATTGTCACAGAAAAAAGAGCGCCTTGGTCTGCGGTAGTCACTACTTGCTGGACGCCATCTTTGAGTATAGTCACCTGCACACCAGGGTATGCGATACCCTTTATACTAAGTGTCGCATTACCAAGACCGTTGCCACTAGAGCCTCCGCCTCCACCCGCACCACCGGTACTTCCTACAGGAGTGAGAGTGATTTCGTTAGAAAATGAAAGTGTTTTCCCTGATGCATTTTTTGCTTTTAGTATAAAATAATACGGTACACTGTTTGTAAGCCCTGTCTTTGTAGTACTAGTAGTATTGCCAATATCTGCAAATGTATACGAACCAGAGATAGTACCTATACCAAGCTCATACGAGGCGACGCCCGCACCAAGATATGTCTGTGGTGCTGCCCACGAGAGTACCACCTGCGCATTCCCTCTAGTACCCCCCAAAACAAAAGGTCTTGCAGCTGCATAATACTGAAATCCACTCCACACCTGGAAATTACTTGAAGTTGATTTGCCGATTACCGATTGCCCTATAGACTGTCCTAATCCAAAGCTCGCGCTAGATATATTTTTGAGCCCTGAGGTGATAGCTGTATCCCCTACAGAAAAATTTGTAGAGGTGTACTCTGTCGCAATACTTTGAAGCGCATACATACTACATGCAACAACTAGCGCGAGCGAGACTGCTATTATTTTTTTCTTCAAATTCTTTTGCATATTATTCTGTCGGAGGTGTGTCACTCGCAGGAGCTGGCTCCGGCTCTGGTGTAGGTGCTGGATCTGGTGCTGGGTCAGGAGTAGGAGCTACTTCAGGTACTGGATCTGGTGTAGGAGATACTACAGGATTTTCTTGTGGGGCTACTATAGGCGCGTCACAGCCGCCAGGGGTCTTGACCCAGTCGCCATTTTGGATCACAACACAGTATATAGTACCTGTCGCCTGGTCCTTGATCTCCAATCCTTTTTCTACGTGTACAGTCTCCGCAAAGAGATCTTTGATATTGATGATATTGTTTGTTATATCAGTGAGGAATGTTTTTATCTTTGCACTCGCGGTAGCATCGAGCGTGTCTGGAGTAAATGCACGCATCTGAATATCGAGCTCTTGGATAGCCTTTATTGCATACGGCATAAGCGGTGCATATGAGAGCGATTTGTAGCCAGTAGTCGCATCAGTGTGTACAAGCTCTGGGAATACTGTCTCGAACTCTTGCGCGATAAAACCTGGTATTGGTGATTCTGTGTCTTGCTGCCAGTTGTATTTGAATGTGACAGGAGCAAGGAGACGTAGCTTGGTGAGCGTATCTGTAGCGGTGAGTGCAGTAATGTCTTTCTTGAGATTTCTATCTGATGCACAACTCCAGGTACCCGCAGTGGTTGAGAAACTACACGTATTGCCTCCGGTGGTACTTATATTCATGACAGTGGTGTCTCCGGCTATTCCTACGACAGAGAGACGGTTGGTGGGGGTAGAAAGACCGATACCTACATTACCTGTCAGACCAATAGTCATTCGAGCATTTACGTTATCTGCGTACAATGTCCCTACAGCATCTCCTGCTCCAATACCTGTGTGGAAAGATATACCATCGACATAATTCATACGCATAAATTGACCTGGGTCGGTAGCGTTGAATGCTTTCTGAACCTGATTGTTTGTCGATGTTGAAGCACGGATATTGTTTCCAGTAATAAACGCAGCGCCACCAGCTGTTTCCGAAAGTGTCCCGTAGGTTCCGTTTCGTAACATACTTGTTTGTGTTGGGACAAAGATAGTACCTACAACATGTAGAGCATGGGCTGGAGCGGTTGTACCTATACCGACGTTACCAGTGTCCATGATACGCATATATTCAGTCAAAACCCCACCTCTTCTTGTAGAGAAAGTCATATCTGAATCAGTTGCTGCTGCACGATTGGTTCTGATTGTACTTATACGACCATTTATTGTAGGAGTTCCCACATCGGTCGCAAAATCAATAGCTACTGTATCACTTGTAGCAGAGTTTGGGTTTTGCAATGTCAGTAATGTAGTCGCCCCAGCATTTGTTCTAGATAGGTGTAATAAAGTTGATGGAGCTGTAACTCCAATACCAACGTTGCCAGCGTTGTCTATTCGCATTCTTTCAGTACCAGCATTTGTAGCAAATCTTAGATATGTATCTGCACCCTCTATAAAACCAC
>CAYVSW010000025.1:0-6211 GCA_964454285.1 uncultured Candidatus Saccharibacteria bacterium
ACCTTGACTATCCTTTTCTTCCAAGAAGATAATACGGTAGGTAGAAAGCGTATCAAATGTGCCTTTTTGCAATTCTGCAATAAATGTATCAACTGCACAAGAAAGCGGCATTATGACAGCGGTCTTAAGCATTTCACTTTCTGTAGTACCGTTTTGGGTATCTACCTTTTTCCAATTTCCTTGTGGAGCAGCAATTGTCGATACAGTAGCATTTGGTATCCAATTCATAATATCTGGATCAGTACCCGTAGGTGTATCATAATATAATCTGATACCTTTACTACGAGCAATATCACCAAACTGTGCGAGCTTATCAGTAATTCCTACTGATGTAGATAGGGAATGTTTTTGGACTAGATCTTCTAGCTCTTTGAAAAAAACCATATCATTTGCTTCAAATTTTTGAAGCACTACTTGTGCAAGGTCGTTCTGAATTTGAAACACCCTTAGCGGATTTACGTTTGCCATTTTTTTAATGTATTTTCTTGGTCACTGCCAAGCCAGCTTTGTTTTTGATACAGCATGTATCTTTAAATATATGATAGCATATTTATGTATAAAAGTCAAGTATTTTATTGTGGATCAAATACACTCGGGACAAAAGATTCTCCTGCTATTATTTTTGCAATTTTATACCCGCCATATATAGACGTGAGTATACCGACACCGTTGCAGCCGAGGTTGTACAGTATGCGAGGCGCTGTTTTTTCTCTCCCAACGATACGCATACCACTCTTTGTATACCCCATAAGTCCATGCCAATAAAAATCCATACTCCCCCGCTCGCCAAGTGTTTGCATAGAAAAGGTATCTATCATATCTCGTACACGCATCGGTACACCATGTGTTTTGTCATACTCTGCACTATCTGGTAAAAAATATTCTGGCCCTCCGATACAGAGAAGGTTGTGTTTGCTATGCGTTGCACTACTATATGGCCTACGAGTGACATAAAAATACGGATCTGTTTCCTCGTGTTTTTCTGTATTATAAATACTTGCAAATGGCTGTTTGGTGAGCTCACTCACATATGCACCCATATACCCGACAATACCACTCACCTCTTGATGAAATTGTTTATCGAGCGGTACATCATCTTGTGTCTCTATATGAAATCCTTCAAAACCATTGGTGCACAATACTACCTCTCGTGCATGAATAATATCTCTAGGTGTTTTGATATGTATATACGCATTCCGCGCAAAGACTTCTTCTGCTTTTGTTTCTTCAAAAATACAAAATCTATCAGAAAAATGCCCTAGTAGATATTCTGCAAGCTTCTCTGAAAAAACTGCACTGTTCATACACCCAGAGAGGAATGGCATGGCTGCAATATATGTATTTGCACTGTGCGTTGCTTCGAGTACTCGTGCGATATCTTCTTTGGCAACAATCATATACAAGTCTTTATATATCTCTGGTATATGAATAGATGATGCGTATTCTTTTTCAAGAAGTAATTTACGTACAGTAAGTACTCCACTCTTTGCTCTTATATATAGATCGTCGAGTGCTTGTTCGACTTGTACTTTTGTCACCATACCTTCATACCCAATAAACTCTGAACGCGGTATGTCAATTGCTGTATCTATAAAAATCTTCTCGAGAAGTAGTCGAGACTCCTCTTCTATTGCTTTTTGTGCTGCTATCGCTTTTTCAAAACCAAATTGTCTCACTAAAGCAACAAGTGATTTTTCAAAATAGCTCGTTATCTGGCCAGCATTGTAACCAGTCGCCCCATGAGCAATACGAGATGCCTCGATAAGTAATACGTTTTTTTGTGTCTGGGTCAAAATAAAATACGCTGTCGTAATACCTGAAATACCGCCCCCTACAATACACACATCAACATCTTCTTCTTGGGTATGTGTTACTACTGCACGAGTACGTACAAGCTGCGATAGCCATGGCGATTTGTTCATTGTATATAGTATACAAAAAATCCTAGCATTGTGCTCGCTTGCCAAAAACTGAGATATTCGTATACTGCTCTTGTTGTACCGAATGATCGCGTCCGTCTCCTTTTGGAGTCGTGATGAGGAAAGTCCGAACACACCCATAGCAATATGGAGCCAGGTAGTGGGTAATACCCATCGTACGCAAGTATAGAGGTGCGAGCAGAGACGCTCCTATCGAAAGAGAAGAGCACCCCTCGTGGGTGAGTCTATATGGCAACATGTAGGTTGAAACGGCTAAATCCTTACTCGTGTGCAAGACCGTATTGGCGCAAGCCTTTGTGTCGCTCGAGGGTGATAGTAATATCACTCCCAGATAAATGATCACTAAAACAGAATTCGGCTTACGAGTACAACAATATCAAAAATTCCTAGGCAAGACCTAGGGATTTTTGATTATTATGTTATCCTTCGCAGTTGATACAGATACTATCTTCGCTTCCGGTACTCACTATCGTGATATTGTTTGCTTTCTTTGCCTCATTTTCTTGGAGCTTCTTGCGGCCAAATTGCTGTGCAGCATTCATAGAGTGCTGGTAGTAGAGTGTCTTCACTCCTTTTTCCCATGCATAGAGATAGAGCGAGTTCAATTCTTTTGCAGAGATACTAGGGTCTATCATTATATTGAGCGACTGCGCTTGGTCGATGTATTTCTGGCGATCTGCGGCTTGGTCGATGATAGCTTTTTGATCTATTTCACTAAATGTACGGAATACCTTTTTCTCGTGATCAGTGAGACCTTCGATATGTTGTACTGAGCCATCATTGTCGCGGATACTATCCCAGACATCTTTGGTGTTGAGTCCTTTTTCTTCAAGGAGCTTTTCGAGTGTTGGGTTTTTGATTGTTACCTTCATCTTGTCCACATCCTTTACAAATGCATTACTCATGAGTGGCTCGATACCTTGCGACACCTGCCCCAAGATAAATGCAGACGATGTAGTAGGTGCGATAGCCATGAGGGTAGTATTGCGGCGGCCGTATCCTTTGAGTACTTCTGGCTCGCCATAGTCGATAGCCATTTGAGTCGATGCTTTGTATGCTTTTTCTTTGATGAGTTTGAAGATCTCGTCGTTGAGCTGGGAAGCTTGTGCACTTTCAAAAGGAATATTGTTTTCCTGGAGGAATGTGTGCCAGCCGAGTACACCAAGGCCGAGTGCGCGGTGCTCTTTTGCAAATTTGTGTGCACGCTGCATAAAGTAAAATGCTGATTGCTTTTGTGGATCTGCACTATCGCGATATGTCTCGAGTCGTGCGACAAATTCGCCAATCACTGTGTCGAGGAACATAGCGAGCGTCTCTACCGCATCAGTGTCTTTCCATTCATTGTAGTGGCGGAGGTTGATAGACGAAAGACAACATACAAATGAAATATCGTCTGCAGATGGGAGACAGATTTCAGAGCAGAGGTTGCTACCATGAATGCGCATTTTTTTGTCTCTGTATACGTCTACTGTGTTGTTGTTTACCGTGTCTGAAAAGAGTATATATGGGTAGCCAATCTCAGTGCGGCGCTGGATTATCTTTGCCCAGATTTTGCGCTTTTCTTGATCTCCTCCCACCATATCCTTGAGCCATGCATCTCCTACGGTCACTGCATATGTAGATTCCTGGATTGGGTGGCCTTCTTTACCGATATTCAAAAACTCCTCTATATCACCATGTTCTACTGGGAGATATGGCGCGCAGTGGCCGCGGCGCACTGTCCCCTGACTTACGATATTGATAAGCCCATCGAAGAGCTCCATAAAGTGCACAGAGCCAGATGAGTGGCCATTGCCCTTGATCTCAGCACCACGAGGGCGAAGCCCACCAAAGTATGCAGAGGTGCCGCCACCGTATTTTGTCATCATGCCGATCTCTGCATGAGTGTAGAGGATGCGTGACATATCGTCTGCAACATAACTTCCGAAACAGCTGATTGGAAGCCCACGAGAGTAGCCGTAGTTTGCCCAGATAGGCGTCGCAAGAGAATAAAACCCTCGAGACATATAGTCGTAAAACTTGTCTGCAAAGCCAGGTTTATTGAGCTGCTTTTCTGCTATCTCTGCGATCTCACGAATACGCTCCTCGGCGCTGATGCCACCTACGAGATACCCCTTTGCCAAAAATTTTCTACTGTTTTCATTTAGCCAATACATATGATGTGTTTTCTCTACTATATCTATTAAAAAAGGTCGTCGCTCGTAATACTCTTGCTCTTTTTGTTGTAATTGATAGATTTTTTATTGAAGAAGTCTCCGTGCTTTGTCGCAATAACCTCATCATAAAACCAATCAGATTGCTCGAGGAGTTTTGGATCTGTCTCAAATATCTTTTTGATACCGATACTCTGGAGCGAATTGTTGAATCGCTGTTTGATGAATTCGAGTACTATGTCTTTTGTGATGAATTCGAGCTCTCCTTTTTCAAATATCCACTCTACTACGTCTTTTTCTGACTCAAATGCCTCCTCACACAATTTTGTCACCTGATTTTCAAACTCCGCATCAAACCACTCTGGATTTTCGTGTTTGATTATATTGATCAATTCTATACCAAAGAGTCCATGTATTTGCTCTTCTTTTGAGGTTGCTTCTACTGCATTTGATATCCCCTTGAAAAGGTTCTTGTACTTATTGAAAGACATCATGACAAGGAACTGAGAAAAGAGTGACACATGCTCGATAAAGAGTGAGAACAAGAGAATGGATTGACTATATTCTCTATTGTCTTCACTTCGGGCATTGGATAAAGATTTTTCCAAATAATGCACCCGCTTCATAAGAACCGGTATATCGGTGATATTTTTGAAGGCGTCATTGAGCCCCAATATCTCGAGCAAGTGCGCATATGCATCGGTGTGGCGGACCTCACTCTCTGCAAAGGTTGCCCCTACTGCGCCCACCTCTGGCTTTGGGATTTTTTTGTATACGTCACCCCAAAAGGTCTTTACGGCGACTTCTATCTGCGCGATAGCAAGCATCGTGTTTTTGATAACATTGCGCTCTTTTTCATCTACATTGACTCTAAAATTTTGTACATCACCGACAAAATTGAATTCAGTGTGGATCCAATATGAGTGGCGGACCGCATCTACGTATTCATAGAGCTCTGGGTATTCGTATGGTTTCAAATGAGTACGCTTTTTGAAAATATCTCGGCGGCGCTCTTTGCTCTTTTCTTCACGATAGAGAATATATGACTTTGCTATTTCAAAATCTCCTCGTTTTGCAATCTCTTTTTCGACAATATCCTGGATATCCTCCACACCTGGAATATGCCCTTCATCGTAGGTCGCATTGATTGTTGCCGCTATATTTGCGGTGAGCTTTGCGAGCTCTGTTTCGTCGAGCGGGGCACCGTTTGCGCTATATGCTCTACTAATTGCTGAGGCAATGCGAGATTGATCAAAATCTACTACAGAGCCACTTCTTTTTTTGATCTGTGTGATTGTCATGTGCACACAGTATACAAAAAAAATCTCGCGCAACATACATTTTGCGAGAGATTTGTAGCTCAGAGTATAAAAATTTTTTATTGTAAAGAAGTAAAAACGAGGGAGCCTTTAAAACTAACTTCTTTTAAATTGGAGCTGCGCGCCCTGTACAAAATTGTAGCGGCGTGCATCAAACGCACGTATCTCAAGTACGTACATTGCATTTGTATTTGGATAAAAAACTGTAGGGTATGTTGCTGGCGTAAGATTCTCTGCAATATGCACAATACGGAAATTACTATCGAGCCAGACTATGTCTATATGGTATACCATGTCCTTCATCCAGAAGCCCCAATTGCCAGGTTTTTCAAAAATAAAAAACATACCTGTGTCTGGCGCGAGCGATGGTGTACCAGAAAGGCCCTGCTCGCGCGTAGCGTCTGTTTCTGCGAGCTTTACCGCGATAGTGTGACCTTTGTACTCTATAGATGCAGTAGGTGCAGGAGGAGCTATTTTTTTATTATTAAAAAAGGCCAAAAGCACAAAAGCGGCACTTATGATGCCGATACAGAGTGCCCAAATACAAATCTTTCTAAAATTACGTTTAATCATCTTTCTTTTGTCTCGTCTTACCTAGTATGCACTCATATGATGTGCACAATAGGGTTTGCGTACCGTAACCTTGGTACAAGGAGTGAATATTGAGTCATCCACCAGAACCTTTTGTAGCATCACTGCTATATCAACCGTATCAATCTTTATTCTACTCGAAAGCAGCAATAAAAACATCTCAATTTGAGTTAATCCACGACCAGCTTCCGCTAGCCGTGCCTTGTTA
>CAYVSW010000026.1:0-1645 GCA_964454285.1 uncultured Candidatus Saccharibacteria bacterium
TAATTATGGTCGTCTCCGATTTCTTCCATTTCATAAATTTTAGAAACAGGTAATTCAAAACCTTTTGCTTGTTGTTCTGATGCTTTTGCAAGATTTTCCCAATGCATTTTTAAGCTAGATATTGCAAGGTCTAAGCCTTTGCGATGTTTAACTTTTACATCTAAAGATGTTGAATGGAATAAAAACTGAGTGTTTTCAGTTGCTTCGCGATATTCTTTATCGCAAGCAGAAAGTATAGTCAGTCCGTTTGAGCTACATCTGCCAGTACAAAAGCTATACACCTTACCTTTGGTTTGTTTTTTCCAAAGCTCTATGGTATCAACAATACTTAGTGCATTCGCAGTTTTTCCGCCATATGTACTGAAAAACAATTTAAGTTCAGATTCTTGTTTCATCATATAGTTTCGGAAATCTTTTTCCATATCAAAACATATATCTCCAGCAATAGGGAACCATCCTTTTTTGAAAATTTCTTGTAAGTTCATATTTTATTATTTAGTTGTTTAGAACAATATAGTTATATAAATATAATAGCATATTTATATATAAAAGTCAAGTATTTACAATCTGATTATTAAAAAGACTACTAAATAAAAACTCCCGAAATATTCGGGAGTTTTTATAAATTACATTTCTTCGTATTTGTCACCAAACATGTAGGCTTCGAATTCTTTGTCTTCTTCTGCTTCTTCGGGTTCTACTTTTTTCTTTCCAGTGATTGGATCGATATCGTCTGCAAGGGGATCTATAATATCATCATCTACAGGGTCTACGGATTCTACTTCATCTTCTTCTATTATCATTGTACTAGGGTCCATCTCTTCTTTGATATCAAGTTCATCCATACGATAATTTTTTTATATAAATTCTTATTTTATAATGCAATTATTTGTACCAAAATATATGATTCAATGCAAGTCTTTTTATTTAAATTACCAACTTTTTTGCTTTATCGCCCCGAGGCTCGCAATACCGAGTGCTATCGCATCTATTTCGTCATCGAGTTTCTTGCTGGTGTCTATTTTGAGGGTCATATGTACCATACGGATCACTTGATCTTTTGTCGCATTACCCATGCCAGTGAGGGCAATTTTGACCTCTTGCGGAGAGAGCTCTACGAGAGGGATACTATAGATACCCGCAAGGAGCACTACGATACCACGCGCTTGCGCGACATTGATCACCGTCTTTTTGTTCACCGAGAAAAAGAGCGTCTCGAGCGCTATGTGGCCTGGCTGCTCTGTCTCGATAAGGTTTTGGAGCTCTCTATATACATGCGCAAAGCGTGCTTCGAGGGTGTCTTTTTTGTCTGTGGTGATACAACTCGAAGAAAGCACGGCACCGTCACCATCGAGGATGGCGCATCCGCATCTGTCATACCCTGGGTCTATAGCGAGGATTTTCATAGTATTTACGAGATATATTCGCGGCCTTTTTCTGTGATCACGCGGCCGCGCTGAGTGCGCTCGAGGAGGCCGAGCTGTATAAGGTATGGCTCGACTACGTCTTCAATAGTACCCTCGTCCTCTCCTGTGGCTGCGGCGATATTTTTGACCCCTACTGGCCCGCCACCAAACTTGTCTTTGATGGTGTGGAGGATAGCAATGTCGCTCTTTGAAAGGCCGAGTGCATCGAGGCCGAGGAG
>CAYVSW010000026.1:1745-6170 GCA_964454285.1 uncultured Candidatus Saccharibacteria bacterium
GCAGCGAGGAGTGTAAATGGTGGCAGCTCGAGCTGTATAGCACGCGCAGAGGGGCCTTTGCCAATCATGATATCCATCTTGCCGGTCTCCATCACTGGGTATAGTATCTCCTCTACAGTCTTGTTGAGGCGGTGTATCTCGTCTATAAAGAGCATGTCGCCTGGCTTGAGGTTTGTCAGTATTGCAGCGAGGTCTCCCACACGCTCGATAGAGGGGCCAGAAGTTATTTTTATATTCGCGCCGACTTCTTTTGCTATCACATGGGCGAGCGTCGTCTTGCCGAGGCCTGGTGGCCCATAAAAAAGTATGTGCTCTGGCGCATGTCCGCGGGATTTTGCCGCGCCGATGAGGATGGAGAGGTTCTTTTTTATCTGCTCCTGGCCGATGTATTGGTCAAAAGACTCGGGGCGCAGGACATTGTCGCTGAACTGGTCACTCACCTCGCTCGAGCTGTGGCGAAGCGGGTCGGTGTTGGTCTGTAGAGGCGCTTTTGGGGGGATTGAGGGGGTACTTGACATAATTTTTATAGTATGCTATGCTCTATCTAGAAATTTAGCACTATTACATTCTACTACAAAAAAGCAGCAATCTCTAAGCAGTCAGCCTCCGGTTCTAAGTTTATGCGCAGGACGCTTTGGTTTCGACTGGTGCTATCCTACAATTCTTCTTTACTTGCGTCTATTTATATTTGCAAGGACTGTTTAGAGATTATTGCTTTTTTGGTAACAAATATTCTTTCAAATTTAAAAATTTTTAATATGAAATTTTTTAAAAAACTGTTTTATTTCATTCTTGGAATGTTAACAACTTCGTATCGTGATAAAGAACACGTTAAGTGGGGTGGTCATAAGGAAAATTATTAATAAATTTATTTTATTAAAAAAGCCTCACAATTGTGAGGCTTTTTCTATTCTTCCATATCGACGACTGATTTCACTTCTTCGAAATCGGTGATGCCTTGGAGAATTTTTACGAGACCATCCTCGCGCATGTCGAGTGTGCCTTGCATGTCGGCGATTTTTTTGATGTCGCGCTCGGTAGGATTTTGCATGATTATCTTTTCTATATTTTCGTCCATCTTGATTGCTTCAAAAACCCCAAGTCTGCCTCTGTAGCCAGTGTGGTTGCAGTGCTCGCAGCCTTTTGCACCCCAGAGATTCGCAGTGTCGCGTGATACGCCGAATTGCGCCATATCTTTTTTGTTTGCTAGCGCTGTATCCCAAATAGTGGTGATCAATTTCTTTTCTTCGTCTGTGACAGGGCGTTCGAATTTGCATTCACTGCAGAGCTTGCGCACGAGACGCTGTGCGATAGAGAGCGAGAGTGCAGAGACGAGAATCTTTGGGTTCACATCGAGGTCTATGAGGCGGGGGATCACACCAGAAGCGTTGTTGGTGTGCAGTGTTGAAAATACCAAGTGGCCCGTGAGCGCAGACTCCACAGCAATCTTGCCTGTCTCGCCGTCGCGGATCTCACCCACCATGATCACATCTGGGTCTTGGCGGAGCGCAGAGCGAAGCCCTTCGAGGAATGTATAGCCTTGCTTGTGGTCTACCTGTGTCTGCGTGATGCCGGGGAGGTGGTATTCGATAGGGTCTTCGATGGTGATTATCTTGATCTCTGGGGTGAATATTTGCTGCAAAAAGGCATATAGTGTAGTGGTTTTACCGGATCCGGTAGGACCAGTGAGGAGTATCATGCCGTGCGGTTTTTTGATCTCTTTCATAAACAATTCGTACATAGGCCCAGATATTCCCATACTATTGAGCTGCACTTTGATAGATTTTGGGTTGAGAATACGGAGCACGATACTCTCGCCATATGCGCCCGGGATGAGTGATGTACGGAAGCTAATCTCTATCTTTTCTTCGTCTTTTGTCCCACCGAGAAATGCGCTAAATCTGCCGTCCTGGGCATTTGCGCTTTGGGTGAGTTTGAGTCCTGAGATGAGCTTCACACGAGTATTGATACCCTTGTATGTCACCATGTCGAATTTTGTGATGATATGGAGCAAGCCATCAAAACGGAAGCGAAGCTCGGCATGTGTCTCCATAGGCTCGATGTGTACGTCGGACGCGCCAAGACCAATACCACAGCCGAGGATAATCTCGAGCATGCGTGAGAGGTGGTGGGTAGAGGCATCGTTTTTTGCTTCTTCGATACGCTTTGATGCATCGTCGAGCGTCTTTACAGTGCGCGCGAGCTCTTCAAGAACTGCAGGAGAAATATCAAGTCCTCCTGAGCGAGAGTTCGTAGCAAAGGATAGATCCTCATAGTGGCTCCATACTTTTTTGATACTCTTTTCACTTGCCATGTGGGGTAGTACTTCAAAGCCATCTGTATTGAGCTTTGCAATAGCAGCTTGCGCACCAGTGGCAAGTGGGCTGCGTACTGCGAGAGATACTTTTTTACCAATGAGTTTGAATGGGCCGACATCAAATGCTTTTGCCTCGGCTTCGGTGAGGAGGCGGATCGCATCGTTGTTTATAGTCTGGCTCTCTAGGTTTACATAGGGGATATGGTACTTTTCCTCGGCGAGGGTCTGCACGAGCGACTCCTCCTCTTGTTCACGGAGAACCTTTACTCGTTTGTTTTGTTGTATTTCATCAAAGACTACCATAATCAAAATAAGTATACCGTATAAGCCCAAAATCCCCCACAGGGGGAGGTATTGACAAATATAGTATAATCTGCTATGATGTATTTATACAGTTCTTTACAACTATTTAATTGGTGAACAGATATTCTTCTCTCCAAGTCCTCGAAAGGGATCTCTGTTCACCAATTAAAATAAATAAAATGAAAAAGTTAATCTTAGCCATTACAATAATGGCCTCAATCAACAGTACAAGTGCACAAAACAACCAACAAGATAGCCTTGTGCTATATAAAAAAAGTGTTGCCACTGGCACAAAAATAAATAAAGAAAGTGAGGCCAAAAAACTGGAACAAAACCAACACGGCACACCCGCTGGCTTTGTGAACATATCAGAGATAAGAAACTCTTATGGTAACAACTATAGAGCCTTGCAAAGTATGCAAAAAACTGAGCAAGAAAAAAATGCCGAAACTATTGAAAGAGAAAACGAGCAATTGAGGAAAAACATACAGAGAAGTAATAACTTACATCTCCAAAACGTTTTAGGTCAGTATATAAACTATGCTTCTCAGCAGTTATTGGTTGGTTTTCCTTATGTTCAATAGTTTTAAAAATTCATCCCCTATGCCACAAGTATAGGGGATTTTACTTGACAAACTTTATCAAGTATGCTATGATGTATTTAATTAGGTTCTTTGAAAGTTTTTTAAATTGTGAACAAAAATTCTTTTCTCCAAAACCAAAAGGGGTCTTTGTTCACAATTTAAAAACAAAATAAATACAATGAAAAAGTTAATCTTAGCCATTACAATAATGGCCTCAATCAACAGTACAAGTGCACAAAACAACCAACAAGATAGCCTTGTGCTATATAAAAAAAGTGTTGCCACTGGCACAAAAATAAATAAAGAAAGTGAGGCCAAAAAACTGGAACAAAACCAACACGGCACACCCGCTGGCTTTGTGAACATATCAGAGATAAGAAACTCTTATGGTAACAACTATAGAGCCTTGCAAAGTATGCAAAAAACTGAGCAAGAAAAAAATGCCGAAACTATTGAAAGAGAAAACGAGCAATTGAGGAAAAACATACAGAGAAGTAATAACTTACATCTCCAAAACGTTTTAGGTCAGTATATAAACTATGCTTCTCAGCAGTTATTGGTTGGTTTTCCTTATGTTCAATAGTTTTAAAAATTCATCCCCTATGCCACAAGTATAGGGGATTTTACTTGACAAACTTTATCAAGTATGCTATGATGTATTTAATTAGGTTCTTTGAAAGTTTTTTAAATTGTGAACAAAAATTCTTTTCTCCAAAACCAAAAGGGGTCTTTGTTCACAATTTAAAAACAAAATAGTATGAAAAAAGTAATCTTCGCTATTATAGTAATAGTAACAATGGCTAGCTGCTCAACAACAAAAAGAGCAGTACTTAAAAAGACCGTAATAAAAGAGGTATACAATTATCACAAAACCGCTTTCTTGGGAACACCAGGTAACGATCTATATTTACAAAATTTAGATGGTAGTAGTCAAAAAATTGACACACTACGTATTGTTGATTTCGTAACATTAGAAGGTGAGTTTGTTACCTGCTTGGTGCCAATGTATTTTTGGAGAGTCGTTACCGATGCTGAAGATGGCATCGCGTATGAATTTATTGTTAAGCCGTTGGGACAAGAATCTTTTTTGCGTAACATTAATGAAAAAAAGTTGAGCGTTGCTCAGCAAATGATTTTTGCTACCATTAAAGATGTTGAAAAATGGCTGGTTACAGGTATTTCTAAAAAGGGAATACTTAAAGAAAACGGAACTGGTGGATT
>CAYVSW010000027.1:0-6166 GCA_964454285.1 uncultured Candidatus Saccharibacteria bacterium
TATAGACGCTGATGGCTCTCGCACCGAGATCACCTGCGCGCAATGTGGCGGACACCTAGGGCACCTTTTTACTGGAGAAGGCCTCACCGAAAAAAATATCCGCCACTGTGTAAACTCTATATCAATGAAATTTATCCCTGAGAAATTCGAGGAAGAGGCTAAATAATATGCAAGAGCAAAATATCAAAAAAATAGTACTCGGTGGTGGGTGCTTTTGGGGATTACAAGATTTGATCCGCAAGCAGCCTGGCATAGTAGAGACTACTGTCGGCTACGCTGGTGGTACGCTCCCCAATCCGACATATGAAAACCATGGCGGACATACAGAGGTTGTCGAGATATCGTACGATACAGAAAAAACATCACTAAAGAAAATCTTAGATTTCTTTTTCCAAATACACAATCCGACAACAATGAACCAGCAAGGCAATGACAGAGGTATCTCATACCGGAGTGTTATTTTTTATAATAATGAAGACGAGAAAAAGGAGGCGCTGGATTTTATAGATATTGTAAATGCTTCAAAGCGCTGGCCAAATCCTGTAGTTACCACAGTAGAGACTTTTACCTTTTATACAAAAGGCGAAGACTACCACCAAGACTATCTCCAAAAGAACCCTGGCGGCTATACCTGCCATGCAATTTGGTTTGACAGCTATCTATAGTATACTTTTGTCCATATGGAAATAAATATTAAACCAAAAGCACAATTACAAGGATTTAGTACATTTATCAGAGAACAAGGAGTAGTGGGACTTGCAGTCGGTTTCATCCTCGGAGGAGCTGTATCAAAGATTGTTTCTTCACTCGTAGAAAATGTTGTCAACCCGCTCATAGGGCTCGCTCTTGGTAAGGTAGATCTCGCAGATAAAGCAGTATCTATGGGAAGCGCGACACTTAAATATGGAGCATTTATATCTACAATAGTAGACTTTATTATCATTGCAGCAGTAATTTATTTTGGAGTAAAAGGGCTCGGTCTCGACAAAATCGACAAGAAAAAAGAATAATATTTCTTTGCATAAAAACACCTGATACACATCGGGTGTTTTTATTTTGTATCGTATTGCTATATACTAGATGCATGGAACCTATCGTTTGGACTACTATGGAATTTACAGAAAAAGAGCGCCACACAGACTGGGTCTGGTATGCAGGGCTTATTGCACTTGTTGTTGCAGTAGGGTCATTTCTTCTTCACAACTTGTTTTTTGGGATCTTTGCTATCATTGCGGGCGCCACAGTGATCTACATGGCCGGACACAAGCCAAAAGAGCTCACAATCAGCATCGAGGAAAAAGGGATACAAGTAAACGAGGAATTCTTTGCATATACTGCAATAAAGCAGTTCTGGCTTGACGAATCTCAAAAACCAGATAAGATATTGATACTCGTACCAGGGATAGCCCCATTGCGAGCGTACCATATAGAAGGCCCTGAAACAGAAGCAATCCGCGCAGCCCTCACCGGCAAAATCGCTCTCGAGGCACCACTTCAGGAGTCATTTGGTACTCGGTTCCTAGAACGCCTCGGCTTCTAATACATTCAAAATCAAATACCCTTTCGTCGTTCAATGGATAGGACGCATCTTTGCGGAAGATGCGATGTAGGTTCGATTCCTACCGAGAGGACAATAATAGAAAAACCTAGCTTGCTGCTAGGTTTTTCTATTATCTACCCTACTCTCGGTAGGAATCGAACCGCGGGCCGCAGGGCTCGATGAGAGCCCGAAGGTTTCGAGCCTCAGCAGAGGCGAGAGGCGATTCCTACCGAGCTTTATCCCCTACAAAACAAAAACCCCTTAATCATTACTGATCAAGGAGTCTCTTTTTTACAAAATCATCAATTGCAAGAATAAAAGCTTCAGATGTAGAAGTGTTTTCTACTACTGTATCTGCCTGTGCAAGACATACGTCGAGCTGCTGTCTATTTGGATCACCTGTATTTTCTAATGCATCCACAATAGCAAGATCTTCTAATGAAAAATCAGGGTTCCCTGTCTTTGCTCGTGCAATAGCAAGTCGTATTTCATCAGACGTATTTAATGCCACAATAGAGATACTATACCCTGTGTCTTCTGCAAATTTTTTCCAAGAAGCTATTGCTTTTGGATAATATACAGCGACTATAAGGTGTACCTCTACAGAACTCTGTTCTATTTTTTCCATCATTGCATCAATTACGACTCCGAAACCACTAACTGTGTGAATATTACTCAAACGAGCCCCTTCATCACGTACAGACTGACGAGTGATTTCTAAATTTTGCTTTTCCAAGCTTTCTTCTATCATCTTTCTTCCTGTGTGAACTTCAGCCTTTCCTTTGAGTAATCTCTGTATCTCTGTTGCAAAAAAGCTTTTACCACTATGATGCTTTGCTGTAATAAGAACTATTGTTTTTTTCATACTTTATAATTTGTAATATTATATACTATAAATTATAAAAGTCAACTACCTCACCTCAGCGCCGACCTTCGCCACCTCCACCCTCTTCAGCCAATCCACCACCACCTTCCCATCTGCATATCTGTTTTTTGAACTCAAAAGCACCACCACAATATAATCAAAATTTTTCCCGCCATGAGTAACAAAGACTAGGTTCTCCCCCGCTCTATTGGTCCTACCTGTTTTACTCAATACAACTCTGTCCTTATATAAGGGATCAGTATTGAGCTCATTGGTACTTTTTATTTTTATAATCTCACCAGTTTGCATATTGGTAACACTGACTTCTTTTTGAGCAAGTATTGTAGTGAGTTCCGCATCACCCGTATATACATCTTTTACCAAATGCATCGTATTGTACGGGGTCAGTCTATTTACTGGAAATTTTTTATCTAATGGATCAAGCCCTGTACCATTGTAAAAAAGACTCTTTGTATACAGACCGCTCTGCAAAAAAGTATTCATACTGAGCAAAAAATCCTTGCCAATATATAAGGCAAAAAGTTGTGGTATATCATTGCTCGACCCTACCAGCATAGCCCTGAGCAAGTCGTCCCTGGTGTATACACCGGCCGGAAGCGCCTGCTGTGGATTTGTACCAGGAATATAGAGCGGGGCTGTAGCAACAAAAGTAGTATTGCCACCAAAATACTGCATTACGACTTTTGCGGTGACAAGTTTTGTAATGCTCGCCACAGGAAATAAATATCCCTGATTTTTTGCATAAAGCTTCGTTTCTTTATTGCCCTGTATCCCATATATCGCGACACCTCGAGCAGACACTACAAGCTCTGGTGGAGTAATTTTTTCTTGCCCAAATGCAAAGCCAGCAAAACAAAAAAATGCTACAACAAATACACAGTACTTCATACTAGAGAGCTTTTGCCCACTCTTTGAGCTCTTCATAAGAGACCTCGCCACAGAGCCACTTTTTAGTCTCTGTATCATAATAAAATGGTATTCCACCACAACTGTCTTCTACATCATACTCTTTGACGAGTGCCATATTTTTTTTATTGTGCCAGATTTCCATGCGCTCTATGTGCACCTGCGGGAACTCCTGCATGAGGGTGTCTGTGAGTTTGAGCATGCGCTGGCAGTGCGGGCATTCATCTCCATAGAATTCGTATAACATATATACAGTATACCGTAAATTAAAAAATCCGTCTTAGGACGGATTTTTTAAAATCTCCTTTTGTTGGATTAGGATATAAAAAAACCTCATCATTACTAGAGCTTGATGGGTTATTAGGGTCAACTATATTGCTGACATTGGTGGTTACTTTTCTAATCCTATTACCATCAGCATCATAATAATAATTTATTGCCATTTGGTTTGGATACACAACTAAAACAAGTCTATCGGCTTTGTCATAAGTATATTTTACTTCTTGACTATAAGTTATTGAACAAAAAAACGATAATAATAATATTGTTACGAGTTTATTAAACATAAGCTTTATATTTTATATAAATTAAAATCTAAATTTAGATATTAAAGATACTGTAGTTATGTGTTTTTCCTATAAAGAAAAAGGTTAAAGATTTCATCGCTAAAAATATCAAATTTTTAGCCTGACTTACAATTTGATGAGTTCTTTATATTCCTTTGGTAACCAACCTAGTATTTCTTTTTGTTCTTTTTTTGATTGCTTAAAACTTTTCTGAAAAAAAAGGGCTAATTCTGGCTTAAATCCAATGATATCCAGAGGTTTTTCATAGTCGTTTGCGGAATACTTAGCCCAATTACCTTTTGAGCCAAAAACTAAATATTCATTGCAACTCATTTCCAAAAGAACTGCTGATATATAGTTTCCACTTGTTAGTTCTTCCCAAGTTATGTCGACTGGAAATTTCATTCTAAACATTGGTTCACCCTCAGTAAAGTCTTGTGATGTCTGGATAATTACAAAATATTCTTCGCCAATTTCCTGCATCACCTTTTGTAATTTTTTAAAATCTTCTTCCAAGAATAAACAACCACCCCTTAAAGCTATTATCTCAAATTCTTTTTTGTAAATTAAATCTGGCAATCTATTACCTTGAACAAAAAAATTATCCTGTATTCGCTTCCAAACAGTCAAATACTCTAGTTGAGATAACCAATACTTTTGTAAATACTTTTCAGCAAGTTTTTTATCCCCCCAATTTTCTAAGGCAATTAAATTTGAAAATGAAGAGTATTGATAAACAGAGTATTCTTCAATATGGGGTAAGTATTCTATCATTGTACTATTCTTATTTTATAAATTTGACCTGCTTTGTTTATATTTATGGTGTAAACACCAGTTTTAGTTGAAAAATGATTAAATATTATTGTACCGTCCTGCATCAAAATAGTACCATTTACCTGCTTTTTCCCATTATTTGTAATTGCCTTAAATATTGAAGGTCCATCACCTTTAACAAAACCCTGGATCCCTGCTTTTACTTTGGTTAGGTTGGTAGCACCATCAATTAGACTCTCTGCACTATTGAATTGATTCAAAAGTTTGGTACTCGTCTTAGTAACACTCCTTGAAACCTTAGCAGTCTTTACATATTTTCCGGCATCTCCAGCAAGATTAACTGCTTTATATGCATACGAACCAGGTAAAAAGGGAATAGCAAGAGAAACAATATCCCACCCAAGCATCAGTCCATTTTTAAGGGTTGGATTGTTTTTATACTCATAGGCACTCACACCAAGTGAAAGAAGGTCGGCAGCAGTTTCTAAAAACTCACCATTAATATCTACATTATTTATTGGGTCATTTTCACAATAAATAAATAGATTGGTGTTCCACTTAGGGTCTTCACTTATAAATCTACCAGTGCTAGGCTCATAATATCGAGCCTTTATGTAGTATACATCAAAAAACTCCCCTAGGGGAGTTTTTTGATAATTATTTAGCTTTTGCAGCGCGAGAGAGCATTGCTTTGCGGCGAGATGCAGTGTTCTTTTTGATCACACCATTCTTTGCAGCCTTGTCGATAACAGAGTATGCAGCAGAAAGTGAGAGCTTTGCTTCTGCAAACTTTTTGTCTGTAGCAAGCTTAACAACCTTTTTAATACCCTCTTTGAGGACTTTTTTTGTACGAGTATTAGCAGCTGCTTTTTTGACAGATACTCGATGTGCTTTTTTAGCGTTTCTTGTGATTGGCATAGTTCTTGTATAGTACCAAAAGTATGCCTTTTTTGCAAGATACTGCTATTATAGAGGTATGATATATCAGATTAGAGGTATTGTAGCAGCAGTAGAAGAAAAAGGGGTGGTCCTAGACGCCGGGGGTATTGGCTATTTTATCTATACGACAGAGTCTTTTATGCTCGGCTCTGAGGCACTCCTCTATACGCATTTTATCGTCAAAGAAGACTCCCAGGAGCTCTATGGCTTTAGTACTGTAGGGGCACGCAATTTCTTTGGGCTCCTCCTCGGTGTCTCTGGTATCGGCCCACGGAGCGCTTTTGCGATGCTCTCGCTCTACCCTATTGGCACGCTCGCATACGCTATCCAGTCTGGTGACGCGAAGACTATTTCCTCTGTCCCTGGTATCGGCAAAAAAACTGCAGAGAAAGTAGTGATCGACCTCAAAGACAAAGTCGCACTTTTTGCAGCATCGACGACTGCTCCAAAGAGCGACCTCGCAGAAGCGCTCATCAGTCTCGGCTACAAAGACACTGCAATCCGCGATATCCTCCAATCTATCGACAGCGACCTCCCTATTCAAAAGCAGATCAC
>CAYVSW010000028.1:0-5084 GCA_964454285.1 uncultured Candidatus Saccharibacteria bacterium
AAAAAGCAGGGGATGTGATCCCCGAGGTAGTAGAAGTACTCAAAGATTTGCGCAGCGGCAAAGAGCAAAAAATACACGCACCCAAAAAATGCCCCGTCTGCGGAGGTGAGGTAGAAAAGCGCGATGGGGCAACAGGCGAGGTAGGCGTCGCACTATACTGCCAGAACACATCATGCCCCGCAAAGCAAATACGAGGTATCAATCATTTTGTCCAGACAATGCAGATTTACGAAGTAGGGCCAAAGATTATAGAAAGATTGCAAGAGGAGGGGCTCGTAAGTGATGCAGCAGACCTCTACGCACTTACCGAAGCAGACCTCAGTGGCCTCGAGCGTTTTGGCGAGAAGAGCGCGCAAAATATTATCGAAGCTATAGAGAAGACAAAAAATCCGCCACTCGATAGATTCATCGCAGCACTCGGTATTACTCATGTGGGAATAGAGACCGCGTATGACCTCGCAAAGCATTTCAAAACGTGGGATGCATTTTGGCAGGCGCCGCTCGATGTGTATAGTCATATAGAAAACATCGGCCCGGCGGTTTCCGCAGCTATCGAGCAATACAAAAAAGAAGCATCATCTGAAATACTCCTCAAAAAAATGCATTCGCTCGGCGTGGCACCAGTAGACTTCGTTGGTCCCAAAAATGTATCTAGTATTACAGGCAAGACTTTTGTACTCACTGGTACACTCCCTACACTTTCCCGCGAAGAGGCAAAGACAAAGATCAAATCCCTTGGTGGGTCTGTCTCGAGCGCTGTTTCCAAAAATACTGATTACTTGCTGGCAGGGGAGGCAGCAGGATCAAAGCTCACAGAAGCGGAGAAGCTCGGTGTAAAGATACTTAGTGAAGAAGATTTCCTAAAGCTTATAAAATAAAATTTCCCGAAGCATTATTACTTCGGGAAATTATTTAGCAGGTAATAACTATCTTACCACCATTTACTGTGGCATGAGCTCTAACACGCCGCGCGTTTCGTATAGCAGGTTGTGTCTTTTTTGTAATTCGTTTGTTTGCGGCTCGTGCCTCTCCTTCAGGAATTGGCGTTGCCCACATAATAGTATGTCCTACTTTAAAAGCTATTTTTCCAGGCTTCTTTTTCATACTTTTTCTTTTAGTATGTACTATAAAATTTTATAAATCAAATAAAAAAGCGATTGATAAAAATCAATCGCTTTTCTTGTGTAGTAGGGCTAAATTTAATAACTCATATCACCCTTAAGGATTTTTCTTGGCTTTGCAGTACTACGTATGTAAATACACAGTATACCCAGAGCTCCAAAAAATAAAAATGCTGTAAAATAAAGCAAACCCTCTTTTCCGTCTTTTGCAACACTGATTATCAATGCTGCTACGGCAAATATTGCACAAAATACCGCCGAATACTTTAATTTATTTTTCATAATAAAAAGAGCTTTTGTACTCTTTATATAATATAGCATATTTATAAATAAAAGTCAATAACTCATAAAACCCATATAGATATTGTCGTTTTATACTTTGTGTGTTATTGTAATACAAATTTTAAAAATATGAAAAAATGTTTTATCGTGCTGTTAGTGGCACTAGTTCCTTGTATTTGTTTTTCGCAACAAGCCCAAGACGGTAGTAGATTGTATATACATACTACAAAGTTTGCAGAATATAAAACTGGAGATCATTATAGGTATGATGCTATGAATAGAAAAATACTTATATTCTCTATGTACCCTGATGACTCCGAAGGGGTCAGCTGTGCGGCAACTTTGTACGATCGTGATGCTGTCGGTAATATAATTTATACAGCAGAGCTTTCATTTATTAGGGATAAAAAAGATAAAACACTTTTTTACCTAAATGGTACCTGGGATATAAAAAGTTTTAAGGACATAATCCAAAAACTACTAGATCGGCTTGATAATAAAAAGTAAAAACAAAAAATGCCTCACAATTTTTATTGTGAGGCATTGTAATTTATAGCATTACTGCTTTATAACTTTTGTACTATTTTCACTACAAACAATTACATACATTCCTTTTGCAAATCGCGATAGATCTACATCCATCGAATTTCCAAAGGAAATTTTTGAAAAAAGCAATTGCCCGATAGCACTATATACGTGTACTTTTTCTCCAGACTTGATACCGGATATTGTACAAGTACTTTGTACTAAAGTAGGTAATACACGCACAGTATTTGGTCGGTAGTTTATTTTTTCTATCTTACTATAAGAAAAACTTCCATCTTTTTCAAACACTTTCAATCTATAGTATGACACGCCCTCTAAAGGATGTGTATCATCGAAGCTTGATGTGGTGGTACTGGAAATATTTTCCCAATGTTGCACATCGCTACTTCTTTGAATTTCGTACAATTGATTTGCCGCAGAGTTCCATCTTAGCTTCACAATATCTTTTTGTAAAAATATTGTAAGATGCAAATCACTTGATGCTAGCGGTACTGTAAGGTTGAAAGCTACTAGCCATAGTGATGTTGTGCCAAAAATATTTCCTACGACATCTCCATTACTTGAAGCCGTCCTACATAATGCATACAATGTGTCATCTTTTTTCTCAATAGAAAAACAACGATCGTCTGCTGTTCCGCCAAAAGTTTTTTGCCAGAGCAAGTTTCCTCCATTAGGGGTTACGGCAAATATATACGCATTATTAGAGGTTGTAGTACCTCCAGCCATATATACTGCAGTATCTGCTGAAATTGTATTCAGCCAGACGCCAGCGTATCTTTGCCATACTATATTTCCCGATGACGATATTTTCATGAACCAGCCAGTACTTATGCTTGGTCTGCCAGAAATATCACCGTTTATACAATTTGTATAGCCTGCAACGAGTATTTCTCCAGTAGGCAGTTCTTTTGCAGAATACAACCTATCTTCGTCACTACCCCCAAAGCATTTTTGCCAAATTAGATTTCCAACTAAGTCTGTCTTGATCAGTAGTCCGTCACTTCCATTTCCTGTATGGAAACCAGGTAGCGAACTGCCTGTTCTTGCCGATATCAGGAATCCTGATACTGTTTTGCTAATGCTATAGGCGTTGTCGTACTTGCCGCTGCCAAAGCATTTTTGCCATACAAGATTGCCCGCAAGGTCTACATGTACTACCCAGATATCTTGCGAAGGTTGGCCAGTCGCAGAATCTGTGTGGTTTCCTGAGACATCTCCGTCGTTGGAAAATGTTGTGCCTGTAAAAGTAAACCCCGAAGCATCTTCTACTATAGTAGAATTTCCTAAATCAACATCTGATCCGATCTGTTCATTATTGGTCCCTCCGAATGTTTTCTTCCATAGGATATTTCCTGTGGAATCGACGTGTACAATACAAGCATCAGTCTTGTCTAGCTGATTTTTAATGTCGGCTGCTATGATATAGCTACCAAATGATGTACGTATACAGCTTCGTATCTTGCACTTTTTTGTGCCCGGTAAAAACTGTGACGATATCCCGTTTGAATAAAACAAGCTATCGTTTTTTTCATAGAACGATGTTCCGTTAGGAAATATTGCCCCCGATTTTCCGGGAACTATCTTTTGCCAGCTTATCGTAGGCTGTGCCATAGTGTAGCTGCATAGCAGCAGTAGCATAATTGCTACAAGAAAATGTTTGTTTTTCATTGTGCTGTAATTTTAAATTGTGAATGAATTTTAATAACTTATATAATAAATATATATAAAAGTCAATATCTCGAATATAAAGTAAATTTTTGCTATAGTGTAGCCATGGAAAAACAGACACTCGAAAAGCTTGCAGACCTTGCGCGGCTCAATATAAGCCCTGAAGAATACGCCGAACTCGAAGCTCAGATTGGTGGGATTATCTCACTCGTAGACACGGTGCAGCAAGTATCTATTGATAAAAAAGAATCTAGTGCAGCTGGTGCGCAAATAAATATTGCACGCGCAGATACTGTAGAGAGCTATGTAGATCCAAAAGTCCTCGTACAAGCAAGCTCTGGAAATGATGGAGAATTTATCAAGGTACCAAAAGTTTTATAATTTTTATGACAGAAAAAAAACATACAATTGCAGAGCTTCATGCAAAACTCGCTAGTGGCGAGCTCACAGTCCGCGCACTTGCCGAGGAGTACAAAACAAAAGCACTCGCTTCTAGTGATCTCAATATCTATCGCGAAGTATTTGATATAGAGGAACAAATAAAAACTGCAGAAAAAATGTTTAGAGATGGCAGTGCGACAATGCTCACGGGTATACCCGTGGCTATCAAAGACAATATTTTATTTGAAGGGCATATCGCAGGGGCATCATCAAAGATCCTCGAAGGCTATGTCGCAAGCTACGACTCGACCGTGATTGCAGAGCTCAAGAAGCAAGGTGCGATACTGCTTGGCCGCACAAATATGGATGAATTTGCCATGGGCTCGTCTACTGAGAACTCTGCATACGGTGTGACAAAGCACCCGCTTGACCCGACTCGTGTACCAGGTGGCTCATCTGGTGGCTCAGCTGCAGCGGTAGTGGGAGACTGCGCTGTCGTATCACTCGGCTCAGACACTGGAGGCTCTATTCGTCAGCCAGCAGCATTTTGTGGAATTGTGGGACTCCTCCCGACGTATGGCACCGTGTCTCGCCATGGGCTCATTGCTATGGGAAGCTCGCTTGATGTGATCGGCCCATTTGCAAACACTGTAGACGATGCAAAAGTACTCTATGATGCGATAAAAGTCTACGAACCAAAAGATGCGACATCAGTGCCTACTGATATGCGCCCTACGCGCGAATTAAAGAAAAAAATCGCAGTACCAAAAGGAATTTTTGAAGCAGAAGGTATGGATCCTGAGGTAAAAGAAAATTTTGAGGCGCTTGTCGCAAAAATAAAAGATGCAGGATTTGCAGTAGAGGAGGTAGAGCTTGCGCACTTCAAAGACGCACTCGCTGTGTACTATATATTGATGCCAGCAGAGGTGTCTTCAAATACTGCGCGATTTGATGGGGTCCGCTATGGGCCGCGCGTAGAAAAAGGTACCCTTTCCGAGGTCTACAAAGATACTCGCGGAGAAAAATTTGGCAAAGAAGTACGCCGCAGAATACTTGTCGGTACGTATGTACTCTCACATGGCTACT
>CAYVSW010000029.1:0-5081 GCA_964454285.1 uncultured Candidatus Saccharibacteria bacterium
GCTGTAGTATTAGAGATATTTTTTCCAAAAACAAAACCGTAATCAGATGCTGCTATTGTAGTACCGTTTGAAACACCACTTCCCCATACAAATGATGCCACACCACTGTTGTACACATTTGCACCACCTGGAGCATATCCACCAGCAAGTGAGCCATCACCATACAGATAAATACTACCTCCAGATAACGCACTGCCAAACAATACAGAACCTTTTACAGCAGTTGTACTATCCCCTAGACTCATATTTCCATTAGTTCTTCCAAAGCCAGCAGCAAGACTTCCGTAGCCGCTATTATGAGTAATACCTCCAGTTTCAACACCACCAAGAACTGTTGCTCCGTAAGAATTTGCACCAATAGACAACGTACTTGCATTTCCAGAAAAAGTAGAGACCATGCCACCTACATAACTTCCCGTGCCATTATTTATCACTACACCTTGATTTTGCCCACGAACTCGTATCATAGATCCTGTACCACTAACAGCATATGAGCCACCGCCTGTCGTAGTGATAGATCCTATAATAATAGAACCAAGTCCTGATGCTGTTGTTGTCCCACTTGTATTCCACCCCCCAAACACGCGAGATCCGACCCCCGAAGCAATAGTTGTGGCAACAGTATTGTTTGCTCCCACATACCCCATAATACCACTTCCTATACCAGAAGCAGTCACTTGTGTTCCTGCTGCAGAAACAGCCCCCATAAATATCGAGGATGGCCCAGTAATAGAAACAATTGAACCAGTATTATATATACTTCCCAAAAAAGTACTTCCAGCATTACTTGTTGTAACAGGAGATGCAGCACTATTAAAAAAAGTAAATGATCCATTTGTACTAAGGCGCATGTCTTCTATATTATTTGTTTTAAACACTAAGTCTTGCGCATCGGTAGTACCAATAAAATCAGTACCTGGTACAGTATTGCTATTTCCAAAATGACTCCAGATTTGTCTCCAGCCCAACGTACCATTACCATCGTTTACAAGAAGGCTATTTACTCTCCCTTGCGAGCTAGGAAACACATACGCAACACCATTGATCCCTGCAATATTACCACTGAAAGTCTTGTTACCTGCGATAGTTTGGGTACCAGTAGTTAGATATCCAGCATCTGTATTTGATGCAGCAGATATAGACATAGTACCGGTAGCTGGATTGTATGAAAGTGGTCCAGAAGTATTAAATGGAGATATTGTGCAGCCAATGTCTGTGGGGATACAATCTGGGTTAAGTGTTTGATTTGTTGGAATAGTAGCGTACGAAACAGTCGCACAGAAGCATGCGAGGACGAGGATTGAGAGGAGGGTTTGTTTGTGATTCTTTAATTTGCACATACTTTATAGTACGTATTATATCATAAAACAAAAGACACATCAGATGATGTGTCTTTTGTTTTATTTATTTAAAATTATTTCTTGAACGGGATACCGAGATGAGTAAAGAATGCAGTAGCCTCTGCTTTTGTCTTTGCACTTGTCACGATAGTAACTGCAAGAGAGAACACATCTTTGAGGTCTTCTTCGCCACATTCTGGGAAGATGCTGTGTTCTTTGATACCGATAGTGATATTACCAATAGCATCTACTGCTTTTGGATCGATACCACGAAAGTCTTTTGTACGTGGGAGTGCTACGTGGATCAATTTGTCGAGGAAGTGCATCATAGATGCACCACGGAGTGTAACCGCTACACCTACTGGGTCACCCTGACGGATTTTAAATGACGCAACAGACTGCTTTGCAGCACGTACTGTAGGGCGCTGACCAGTGATCTTTGCAAGACGGTCTACAACACGGTTGTTTGTTTCGCGGTCTTTTTTCATCTTTGTACCAGTACCGGTGCCTACTACAATTTTAAGAAGCTTTGGTGCTGCCATAACATTCTTGTAGCCAAAAGAAGCAAGCGCCTCCATAGTATTTTTTTGTTTTGATTCTGTGTGTTTCATAAAAATTATTTACCAAGCTGGCTGTTACTCTTTTTTGCAACACGTACAAGCTTCTCCCCTACGAGTACTTTACCAATACGAGTCTGTGTACCCTTTGACGGGTCTACAAGCATTACATTTGATGCATTCACAGAAAGTGTCTTTTCTACGATTTTACCTTTTTCTGTCTTAGATGTTGGCTTCATGTGACGCTTTACCACATTCACCCCCTCTACAACTACGCGGTTTTTGTCACGAAGTGTTTCGAGAACTTTACCTTTTTGGCCTTTGTTCTTGCCTGCTATAACTATTACATTGTCTCCTGTTTTGATACGCATATATAAACTCTTATAGCACTTCTGGTGCAAGTGACACTATTTTCTGATATCCGAGCTCGCCGATTTCTCGTGGGATAGGGCCGAAGATACGTCCTGCCTTTGGCTCTTTCTTTCCTTTTTCGAGGATTACCACCGCATTGTCATCGAAGCGGATGTATGATCCATCCTTACGACGAAATGCTGAGCGCTGACGCACCACGATAGCCTGACATACATCTTTTTTCTTGATAGCTTTGCGAGGCTGTGCTTTTTTTACAGAGATAATAACAATGTCCCCGATAGTAGCGTAGCGCTTTTTTGAACCACCGAGTACCTTGAATACCTTGCCGATAGTACCTCCTGCGTTGTCTGTGATATTTACTACTGTTTCATTTTGAATCATATATTAACTCGTATTATTTCACTATCATGAAATGCTTATCCTTCGACATAGGACGTACTTGCTTCATTTCTACTTGTGCACCTACTACTGCAGAGTTGTCTGCATCGTGTGCCTTGTATTTTTTGCTCTGTTTTACATACTTTTGGTATTTACTGTTTTTTACAAAACGAGTAACAGAAACAACCGCGGTTTTGTCCATTTTGTTGGATACCACAATTCCTTTGATTGTCTTTAGTTTTGTTTCTGTTGTTTTCATACTGTTTTGTTTGGTCTAGCTATAATACTTATTTTTAGAGTTTTGTCTACTATTTTGCAGATTATGCGTTTCGTGACAAGATTTTGATTTTTACTGGAAGCTTTGTCCCTGCTTTGCGAAGTGCTTCACGAGCTGTCGCTTCTGGTACGCCATCTACTTCAAAGATGATGCGTCCAGGAAGAACTTCCATGCAGTATCCATCGAGGTCTCCTTTTCCTCCTCCCATGGGAACCTCTGCAGGTTTTGATGTAATAGGACGGTCTGGGAATACACGAATCCACATACGGCCAACCTTTGTAAGGTGACGTGATGCTGCCTTACGAGCTGCCTCGATCTGGTTTGATGTAATGCGGCCCATTGAGTCTGCCTTGAGAGCATATGATCCAAATGAGATAGTAGTACCACGTGTCTCCACACGGTCAGACATATCTGTTCGTTTCTTTTGCCACTTTCTGAATTTTACTTTTTTAGGGAATAACATAAGCCTATTTCTTCTCTTCTTTATTAAAAACCTGACCCTTGTAGATCCATACCTTGATACCGATCACACCGTATGGCATGTTTGCACGCTCGCGAGCGTAGTCGATATCTGCACGAAGTGTCTGAAGTGGTACAGAACCACGCTTCAAAACTTCAGAGCGAGAGATCTCAGCACCACCGAGGCGCCCTCCCACATAGAAACGTGCTCCTTGTACACCACGCACTGCCATCACCTTTTCGATGAGCTGCTTCATAACACGGCGATATGGCATACGCTTTTCGAGACCTTCTGCAATCATAAATGCCACAATCTTTGCATCTGCATCTGGGTTTGCAACTTCAACAATTTCGAGCTTGAGCTCATCTGTCATAGTGAGGCCTTTTTTAGCAAGTGCCTTTATGAGGTCTGCTTTGAGTTTTGTAGCACCCTCTCCTGAGCGGCCGATAACCATACCAGGGCGTGAAGTGTGGATAAGTACACGAACAGACTTTTGGCCACGTTCGATACCGATCTGTGATACATAAAAACCACGGAGACGCTTTTCTAGGAATGCGCGGATAGTGAGGTCTGTCTGGAGACTTGATACGTATTTTGCATCTTTTGCAAACCAACGTGACTTCCAGTCGCGGAGGATAACAAGACGATGTGCATATGGGTGTACTACTTTTGACATATATTATTTACTCTTTTTTGCTACAGCTTTTTTAGCAACTACTTTTTTTGGCTTTTCGACAGCTTCTGCAAGCGTAAGCGTAACATGACTCATTTTCTTGCGGATAGGATGTGCAACACCCATAGCGCGAGGCATGAAGCGCTTCATTACGAGACCTTTGTTTACTTCGATAGTCTTTACTATGAGGTTTGTTGTATCAATCCCCTGTACCTTTGCATTTGCTACAGCAGAAGCAATAAGCTTTTTGATAGGGTCTGCTGCACGCTTTGGCATAAATGAAAGCTCCACGTCTGCACGAGAAACATTTTTGCCTTTCATAGCAGTCGCGACAGTACGGACTTTACGAGGACTTTGGCGGTAATTTGTAAGTGTTGCTTTCATAATTGATGTAGTTTAACGGTATTTGATATTATTTCTTCTTGGCATCGCCTGAAGACTTAGCTGCTTTTGCTGCAGTTATTTCTGCTTCTTTTTTCTTTTGATCGAGTTCTTTTTGCATTTTACCTCCGTGACGTGCAAATTTGCGTGTCGGAGAGAATTCGCCAAGACGGTGACCTACCATGTCCTCGGTAACGAGTACTTCGATGTGCTGTTTGCCATTGTGAACACCAAAGGTGAACCCTACCATTTCTGGGGCAATCTGAGACGCACGCGCCCATGTTTTAATAACACCCGCAGAAAGAGGTGCTTTTCCAGCAATCTTCTTGAGAAGTTTTTCGTCTATATATGGGCCTTTGGCAATTGATCGTGTCATAATTTGAAAAAAAGAAGCTCGTTTTGAGCTGTGAGTATCTTAGCAAATCCTAGGATAATGTCAAATTATATCTAAGACTTAATTTTATTACCTAAAAAATGACTTTTGGGAAGAGGATAATCACGCATACAAGTGCACAAAAGAACGCTGCGAGGAGTACTGCTCCGGCTGCAATATCCTTTGTATCGCGGGCGTATGGGTGGTACTCGGGGCTGGTGAGATCTATATCTACCTCAATTGCAGTATTTATGGTCTCTGCGACGAGTA
>CAYVSW010000030.1:0-4838 GCA_964454285.1 uncultured Candidatus Saccharibacteria bacterium
ACAAAACAAACTGCAGGTATCACCATTTGCAGGGCAAGATATTAAACTAGGCAAGTTTTGTTCTTTAGAATTTGAACTTTTTCAAAGTATTACCTTTGTTATGCACAACCACGCAAGGCATCTTGCGGGGAAGGAGTAATACTGTTCCTGTAGATTAAACAGTCGCCCTAGTAAGGTGGCTGTTTTTTATTTGACACCCTATTTGCAATCTGATACTATAAAAGTCACATCGCACATTTGCGTTGTTTTTGTTTGCAATTTTATTTAAATTTAATTAATTAGTACATTATATATGGCACAAGAATCATTCAATCGTTCAAAGCCACACGTAAACGTAGGTACCATTGGTCACGTTGACCACGGAAAGACTACTCTTACAGCGGCTATCCTCCATGTTTTGAACATGGCTGGAAACACAGTTAAACTCAAGGGAATCGGCGAAATCGACGGTGCTCCTGAAGAAAAAGCACGTGGTATTACTATCAACATCTCACACAACGAGTACGAGACAGCAACACGTCACTACGCTCACATTGATGCTCCAGGTCACGCTGACTACATCAAAAACATGATCACAGGTGCTGCTCAAATGGACGGTGCAATCATTGTGGTTGCAGCTACAGACGGTGCTATGCCACAGACTCGTGAGCACATCCTCCTTGCAAAACAAGTTGGTGTTCCAAAAATTATCGTATTCCTAAACAAATGCGACATGGTGGACGATCAAGATATGATCGAGCTCGTTGAAGAAGAAATCCGTGAAATTCTTGAGAAGCAAGGCTTCGACAGAAACTGCCCGGTTATCCGTGGATCAGGACTCAAGGCTCTCGAATCAAGTTCAATGGAAGACCCATGGGCACAAAAAGTTATGGATCTCGCAAATGCGCTCGATACATACATCCCACTTCCAGAGCGTGAACTCGACAAGCCATTCCTTATGCCTATCGAAGATATCTTTTCTATTGAAGGACGTGGAACAGTGGTTACTGGTCGTGTAGAACGTGGAATCGTAAAGGTTGGTGAAGAAATCGAAATTGTTGGTATCAAAGATACTATCAAGACTACTGTTACAGGTATCGAAATGTTCAACAAGCAGCTCGACCAAGGTCAGGCTGGAGACAATGCAGGAATCTTGCTCCGTGGAGTAAAGAAAGATGACCTTACTCGTGGCCAAGTGCTCGCAAAGGTTGGTTCTGTAAAACCTCACACAAAGTTCGAAGGTGAAATCTACGTTCTCAAAAAAGAGGAAGGAGGTCGCCACACACCATTTATCAACGGCTACAAGCCTCAGTTCTACGTACGTACTACAGACGTTACTGGTGAAGTAAAACTCCCAGAAGGAACAGAGATGGTTATGCCAGGGGATACTGTAAAAATCACTGTTGAGCTCGTAGCACCAGTTGCTATGGAAGAACAGATGCGCTTCGCTATCCGTGAAGGAGGACGCACAGTCGGTGCTGGAGTAGTTACAAAGATAATCGCGTAATTACCGGCTCTCCCAGTTAATTGCTCTTTTGAGAAATATTATGGCAACAAAAAAAACAGAAAAAGATGATGTGCAATCACTCCTTCGCATACGCGTACGAGCGTACGAGAACAAAATTCTCGATGCATCAGTAAAGCAGATCATCGACACCGCACTTCGCTATGATGGCAAAGTACGAGGTCCGATCCCATTGCCTACTGAAATCAAAAAGTACACAGTCAACCGTTCTGCGTTTATTTACAAAAATTCACGTGAACAGTTTGAAATGCGTGTACACAAAAGACTTATCGACATTGAAAATCCATCACCAAAAATCATTGAGGCGCTTACAAACCTCTCAATGCCATCTGGTGTAGATATCGATGTGAAAATGCTTTAATAGCATATAAGCTCGCAAAAAATCCCCGAAAGGGGATTTTTTGTTATCAGTATTGCTATTTTGAGGAAATCGTGTAGAATACCCGTACTTAGTAAATTAAGTGGTCCAATGCCCGGATTTAAAATGGGTAAGAACAATATATGAAATACATTATCGGAAGAAAAATAGAGATGAGTCAGCTTTTCGAAGAAAACGGAAAAGTTGTGCCTGTGACTGTTATCGAGGTATCGAAAAACATAGTTACCGGTCTCAAAACAATTGAAAAAAATGGCTACAGTGCGATTCAGGTCGCAACTGAGGACCAAAAAGAGTCTCGTGTTGCAAAAGCCCAGCTTGGTGCTTTTGGTGGCAAAGGCTACAAGGTAGTATCAGAATTCCGCACCGCTACAGACCCTACAGTCGAGGTTGGTACAGAAATCGAAGCAAGTACTTTTGAAAAAGGTGACAAAGTCATCGTTACTGGTACTTCAAAATCAAAAGGATTCCAAGGTGTTGTCAAAAGACACGGTTTCCATGGAGGTCCTCGCTCTCACGGTCAGAAACACTCTGAACGCGAGCCAGGTTCTATTGGTGGAGGTCCAGGACGTGCCGGAGGTCGTGTTGTAAAAGGTATGCGCATGGCGGGACGAACAGGTGGAGATACAGTTACTGTATCTGGCCTTGTTATCGCTCGTGTAGATGGAAACAAAATCTACGTTCGTGGTGCAGTACCAGGTCGCAGAGATTCAGTAGTCAAAATTGTTGGCTAAAGAGTTATATATATGAAAAACACAACAATAACAAAAACAAAAAAGGTAGCAAAAGCTACAAAAGACACAAAGCCAATGAATCTTGAATACCCGGTATACACCCAAGCAGGTAAAACAGCTGGCAAAGTAGCACTCGAATCACAAGTTTTTGGTCTCCCATGGAATGCAGATCTCGTACACCAAGTTGTACTCGGTATGCAAGCAAATGCTCGTGCAGGTACAGCCCACACAAAAGATCGTGGAGAAGTTTCTGGTGGTGGTAAAAAGCCTTGGAAGCAAAAAGGTACAGGACGCGCGCGTCATGGATCATCACGTTCTCCAATCTGGGTAGGTGGAGGTGTAACCTTCGGTCCTCGCTCTGACAAAGAGTATGGTCAAAAGATCAACAAAAAGATGCGTGTAAAAGCACTCTTCACTGTACTTTCAAAGAAAGTTGCAGATGGCAAGGTACTTTGTCTCGATACAATCTCTCTTTCAGAGATCAAGACAAAAGGTGCTGCAGAAGTACTCAACACACTCGCAAAGATAGACGGCTTCTCTGGAGTAAACCACAAGAACCACACTAGTGTGCTCATGGTACTTTCAGAAGCAAATGCGACTATCGAAAAATCATTTGCAAACCTTCCAGGTGTTACAATCGTGACAGCTGATAAGATGAATACGCTCGAGACTATTACAGCTCGTACAGTGCTCATCGTTGATGTCGAAAAAGTATCAGCAGTATTAGCAAGTAAACAAAAATAATATGGCTAAAACAACAGGCACAACAAAAGAAGCAGTAGTAGCACCATCAGTACTCGGTAAGGTGATTATCACTGAAAAAGCAGCTCGCACTAGTAAAGAAAATACCTATACATTTGATGTACAGATAGGTGCTACAAAATCTGAAATCGGCAAAGCTTTCTTTGCAAAGTTCAAGCAAAAGCCAGTAGATGTGCGCACTATCAATTCAAAGCCAAAAACTTTCTTCCGAAAGGGTCGCCTCGGTTTTGGCAAAAACACTAAAAAAGCGTATATTACTATCGCAAAAGGCGCTAGTATTGACCTTGCATAAATACCATGAAATCATATAAACCAACAACACAATCACAGCGACACAACTCTTCTATCGACTATAGAAAAGTACTTACAACAGATACACCTACGAAGTCCCTTACAAAAGGATTCAAGCGTTCTGTAGGTCGCAACAACACTGGTCGCATCACTACTCCACACAAAGGAGGCGGACACAAGCGTGCATACCGCGATGTTGATTTCTTGTACAACAAGTTCGATATCCCAGCGAAGATTGCTTCAGTAGAATACGATCCAAACCGCACAGCATTTATCGGTGTTGCAAACTATGCCGATGGTGAAAAGCGCTATGTAGTACTTCCAAAAGGAGTTACTGTGGGGCACACATTTATCGTATCTGAAAAGGCATCACTTGAAGTAGGAAACAGACTTCCACTCAAAGTAATCCCAGTGGGTACATTTGTATACAACGTTGAGCTCAAGCTCAAAGGTGGTGCAAAGCTCGTACGTAGTGCAGGATCATTTGCTCAGGTTGCAGCACAAGACAATGGCTACACCAACCTCAAGATGCCATCTGGCGAAGTACGCAAAGTACTCGACACTGCATGGGCATGTATTGGTGCAGTTTCAAACGAAGAGAATAAACTTCGCAATCTTGCAAAAGCGGGTCGCTCACGTTGGCTCGGTATTCGCCCTACAGTTCGTGGTACTGCCATGAGTCCAGTAGACCACCCACACGGTGGAGGTGAAGGACGCCAGGGTATTGGTCTACGTCGTGGTCCAAAAACTCGCCAAGGTAAGCAGGCATACGGTGTGCGTACACGTACTCCACAAAAGTACTCAAACACACAAATCGTATCTCGCCGCAAGACAAGTCGATAATACTCCTCAAAAAATCCCTCAAAATGAGGGATTTTTTGTTTTCTTTTTGGTACAATATACCTATGCAAAAAAACCTCTCAGAAAAAAAGCGCTTTTCGCTCGTTGCGCGCGTACGTAGTACAAATCACGCATGGCGTGGTCTAGGGCTCGTTGTCCGTACTACTCACAATATGTGGCTCGCATTCGTTCTGATAGCTGCTGCAGCCTACTTGGGCTTCATATACAGCATTACAAAGGGGGAGTGGCTCGCTATGATACTCTCATTTGGCCTTGTACTCGTCGCAGAGACCATAAATACTGCAATTGAGGTAGATATAGATCTCACCAG
>CAYVSW010000031.1:0-4797 GCA_964454285.1 uncultured Candidatus Saccharibacteria bacterium
TGGCGAAACTGGTAGACGCACTACCTTGAGGTGGTAGCTCCCGCAAGGGAATGGAGGTTCAAGTCCTCTCTTGCGCACAATGAAAAAATCCCAAGCTTTATTGCTTCGGGATTTTTTCATATGTGTAAGAGTTGTCGGACTTGAACCGGAGGCCGAGGGCTCGATGAGAGCCCGAAGGTTTCGAGCCTCAGCAGAGGCGAGAGGCAAGTCCTCTCTTGCGACTTTCTAATCAATACTACCTCCTATGCTATACTCATCCTATATGTATATACCGCTAGCAATGATGGCAGCCCTCACAGGGATCTGGATTTCACACAAAATCTATCTCGATAAAAAAGGTAAAACAAAGCTCGCATGCCCGCGCGATGGGGGGTGTAATGTAGTGCTTCACAGTACACATTCAGAGTTTCTCGGTATTGGCAATGAGACCTGGGGGCTCGTGTACTTTTCTTTTGTCGGTATATTTCTTTCGTATATGCTTGTCCGTGGCGGAGGGAGAACTATCGGCAATATAATTCTTTTTTCTACAACCGCGGGCATCCTCTACAGTCTCCACCTCATCTATATCCAGGCGGCGATACTCCGAAAATGGTGCTGGTGGTGTGTATCTGTCGCGGGGGCAAACTTCGTCCTCTGGGCAAGTGTCATACTTTCATTCGTGCAAAGATAAAACAAAATAACAAAGACTAGATTTTTCCATGCTTTTCTGGTATAAAGAAGTGCTCGTAAATACATGGTGCCTATAGTGTAATGGTTAGCACTGGAGTTTGTGGAACTCCCAGTCAGGGTTCAAATCCCTGTAGGCACCCAATAATAATAAACAAAGAGAATATATTTTTGGCGCGTCTCCGAGGGTGCACCCATTTTGTTAATAAAATTCCCTGATGAAAATCCGGTTTTTTATTTACCTATTCAATTCATTGAGATCCTTCAATATCTCCGCGCCATGTTCGCTTGGTGTTACATTTGGGTATGCTTTTACTATCATTCCGTCTTTGTCTATCAAATATGAGATGCGCTTTGTGCCGAGTAGTCCGCCCGCCTCGTATGCTTTTATTGCCACTTTCTCTGTGTCAGCAAGGAGTGTAAAAGGGAGACTGTATTTTTCTTGGAATTTCTTGTGGCTCTCTACAGAGTCTGCGCTGATGCCAAATACTTTCGTATCATGTGCGAGGAAGTCATTATAGGCTTCCGCTATAACACATGCTTCTTTTGTGCAGCCCGGTGTATCATCCATAGGATAAAAATATACGAGCGTATACTGCCCGCGATTTTCAGCTAGGGAATGTACTACGCCATCCTGGTCGGGGAGAGAGAATTCTGGGGCTGTGGTGTGTATATTTAACATATCTACAGTATAGCGCAGATACAGGATTTTATCTGCTATACTTATTTGTATATGAAAAAATATATTGCAGAAACAATTGGGACATTTGGACTTACATTGGTAGTAGCGCTTTCACTCGCCGGGGTATTTCCTGTGTCGACACCAGTACTCGCAGCGCTCGTACTTGGACTTTTTGTATATTCGATTGGGCATATTTCAGGGACACATATAAACCCGGCAGTTACTATCGGTGCATGGTCTATCAAAAAGATCTCTAGCAAGGACGCATTGTATTATATTATCGCGCAGTTTGTTGGAGCGGGGCTCGCGCTCGGACTTGTATCTATGAGTGTCGGCTTGCAGGCGCCTGCTGTATCAAATAGTTTTGCAGTGCTATTTGCAGAATTCCTCGGTACTGCGTTATTCACTTTTGGTATTACATCTGTCGTGTATGGCAAAACTCCAGGTGCACTTTCTGGTATCGTGGTGGGAGGCTCGCTCTTGCTCGGTGTCGCTATCGCAGCACTTCTCGGCTCAAACGGCGTGCTCAATCCGGCTGTTGCATTTGGTATTGGCTCATTTGGCGGCATGTATATCCTCGGTCCAATACTCGGATCTATCGCAGGGATGAATCTATACAAATATCTTTCGGAATAATTTTTTAGGAAAATTAACGCAAAAATCCACCTATGGGTGGATTTTTGCTATACTCCCTCCATTATGACCCAAGCCCAGACACTCGATATATTAAAGACAGGGGCAAATGTATTTATCACTGGAGAGCCAGGGGCGGGGAAAAGCTATGTGCTCCGCGAATATATCTCGTATTTGCGCAAGATGGGTATAGATCCGGCCATTACGGCAAGTACTGGTATCGCGGCGACGCATATCGGCGGGATGACCATACACTCATGGAGTGGCATTGGTATACGCCAGGATATGTCTCCTTATGAGCTCGATGCACTTGCAAGCAAAGAGTATGTAGCAAAGCGTATTGCAAAGACAAAGGTGCTCATAATAGACGAGATATCGATGCTCACACCAAAGATGTTTTCATTGGTAGACACGATATGCCGTATGATCCGCCAAAATCCAGAGCCTTTTGGTGGGATACAGGTAGTGTGTGTGGGGGATTTTTTCCAGCTGCCACCGATACAGAAAAAAACTTTTGGTCCCAAGTCTATGGAGCTCTTTGAAGAAAAACCCGCGACCTTTGTATACGAGAGCGACACCTGGGCGCGCCTCGGTATGCTTGTCTGCTATATCTCTGAGCAGCACCGCCAGAGCGATACAATATTCCTCGATCTACTCTCTGCAATCCGCAGGAATGCAGTAGACGAAGGGCACTATGATGCAATCCAGGATAGGATTGTCACCAGCTCTGATTTACCAGAAGAGACCACGCGACTCTTTTCGCACAATAGCGATGTAGACTCTATCAATAATCTGGAGCTTGCAAAGCTCACTGGCGATATGAAGACCTATACCATGCAGAGCTATGGCAATGATGCGATCACAGCGACACTTGCAAAGAGCTGCCTTTCGCCAGAAGTCTTGCAGCTCAAAAAAGATGCAGTAGTTCTATTTACAAAAAATAATCCCGCAAAAGGATTTGCAAATGGCACCCAAGGTGTGGTGATAGATTTCAATCCACTTGGGTACCCGGTGGTAGAGACAAAGTCTGGAAAAATAATCCACCTCGAGCCGATGGACTGGAGCATAGAGACCGATGGCAAGATCATGGGGAGCATTTCGCAGATACCGCTCCGCCTCGCATGGGCTATCACGGTGCACAAAAGCCAGGGTATGTCGCTCGACAGGGCAGTGGTAGATCTCTCGGGAGTATTTGAATACGGGCAGGGGTACGTGGCGCTCTCTCGCGTGCGTACGCTTTCGGGCCTCTATATACTCGGCATCAATCAGCGCGCATTACAGGTGCATCCGGTTATCCTCGAGATAGACGAGGAATTCCGCGATCAGAGTACGGCCATTGCCGAGACTTTTGAAAAAATGCCAAAAGCCGAGCTTACAAAAATGCACAAGAACTTCATCACCGCTGTAGGCGGGGAGTGGAAATAGTAAAATTTTGTTATACTTATACAATGGACACAGAAAAAGAAGCATCTACACTAGAAAAAATAGTCGCCGAGCCAGTAGTGCTACTTGATGATGCGATTACAGAAGTACAGTCTATAGAAAAAAAACTCATCACAAAAACACCTTTTCGTGCTGCAAAAGAATATTTCAATACACTTGGCCCAGGACTCACTACTGGTGCTGCAGATGATGATCCAGCGGGGATAGCTACATATTCGCAAGCGGGTGCACAATTTGGCTACAAATTTTTATGGCTTTCATGGTTTAGTTTTCCGCTTATGGCTGTGGTACAGGAGATGTGTGCACGTATCGGGATAGTGACAGGTAAAGGACTTGCTGCAAATATAAAAACACGATTTTCAAAAAAAATACTGGTACTAGTCACCATACTGCTCTTTTTTGCAAATACGCTCAATATAGCAGCAGACCTTGGCGCTATGGCAGAAGCAGTACAATTGCTCATACCCAAAGCCAATAATATTTTTATCATTGTACTCTTTGCTTTTTCAACACTGTTACTACAGATATATACGACCTACGCACGCTACGCAAAATACCTCAAGTACGCCGGGCTCACACTGCTCGCATATGTAGTATCTGCAATACTCGCAAATCTCGATTGGAGTGCTATTGCTGTTGCAGCTCGTACACCACAGATTTCCTTTTCAAAAGAATCACTTTTTTTGATTTGCGCAATACTCGGTACCACCATTTCGCCATATTTGTTTTTTTGGCAGACATCACAAGAAGTAGAGGAGCAGCAGCTAGAAACAAAGAATAGTGCTCCTGATACAAAAAAAACATTGCGACGTATGCGCACCGATGTATGGAGCGGTATGTTTTTTTCAAATGCTATAATGTTTTTTATTATCGCCGCATGTGCTGGAGTGCTCCATCAAAACGGCATTACCAATATCACCTCTGCAGCACAAGCAGCAGATGCGTTGCGTCCATTTGCGGGTGATTTTGCCTATACATTATTTGCTATAGGTATTATTGGTGTGGGTATGCTCGCTGTCCCAGTACTTGCGGGCTCGAGCGCATATGCACTCTCAGAGGCATTTGGGTGGAAAACAGGTCTTTATAGAAAAGCAAAAGAAGCTGGAGCATTTTATGGGGTGATCTTTATTTCTATGGTGCTCGGTATTGTGCTCAATTTATTTGGTATCGATGCTATACATATGCTCATCTATTCAGCTATAGGCAATGGACTCATTGCGCCAGTGGTACTCGTATGTATTGTCCTCATTGCGAGCGACAAAACCTATATGCGGGAGCATAGCAATAAAAAATATATCACTATGGTAGGGTGGGCAACTGTGGGTATTATGGTGCTGGTAGGTAGTGCTGCGATATATAGTCTATTATAAAAA
>CAYVSW010000032.1:0-4417 GCA_964454285.1 uncultured Candidatus Saccharibacteria bacterium
TAGCAGCATCTGATTACGGTTTTGTTTTTGGAAAAAATATCTCTAATACTACAGCAAATACTATGGTTGTTGGATGGGATACTATTCAGCTCACCATAAATAGCACTGGTGTCACCGCCAACACCTTCCTCAGAGCGGGCTCATCATCTATCACCACTGGTACAGCAGTTGCACAATTCCAAAATGCAGGAGGTACTTGCTCTGTCACTCCTTCAACATCAGGTGGTATCACTTGTTCTTCAGACATCACGCTCAAGAAAAATATAACCACACTAAACAACACTGCTCCATTCTCTCTCCAAAATCTTTCTATACAATCAAACCTTTCAATACTCGACAAGATGCTCCTCATCACACCAGTACAGTACAACTGGAATGCCGAAACAGATCAAACACAAAAACACACTGGCTTTATCGCACAAGAAGTCGAGCAAATATTCCCAGATCTTGTCCTCACTGATACTGCAACAAACCTCAAATCTCTTAACTACGCAGGGTTCACTCCATACCTTGCGCAAGCTATCAAAGATCTTGATATCAAAACAAACAATATAAAACTCGCACAAGATAACTATCAAAACACACTCTTTGGTACACTTCGCAGTTTCTTTGCTGATGCACAGAATGGGATAGAGAGTATTGTTGCGGGGAGGGTCCGAACTCGAGAGGTTTGTCTCGTCGATATAGAAGGCAAGACCTGTGTAGACAAAGACGCACTTATTGCAGTATTTCAGCAGATACCATAAGGTGAAAAATAATTTTTTTGTGTAAATATATACTGTATACTATAGGCGTGAATATTTTTAGTAAAAAATTTATACTCTTTTGTATTAGTGGTAGTGTAGGATATCTTGCAAATGCATGTAGCCTGTTTTTGTTTTCACAATACATACACAGTGAGGTCCTCGTATGGGCGCTCGCTACTTTTGTTGCAATCTGTGTTGTTTTTGTTTTAAATACAATACTTACATTTGGATATATAAAACATACAAGTATTCGTGGTATATATACACGATTTACAGTCTTTTTTGGAAGCTCTTGCGGGGCGCTTATTATCCAGTCGACAGTAGGCCCACTACTCGTGTATTATCTCGGAAGTGTATATAGACAGTATATACTGGCAGGGGTTATTGTGTGCGTGGTCGCGCCATACAATTGGTATATGTATAATAGAGTAGTATGGAAAAAATAAAATCTTTTTTAAGTACGTGGTATGGGGTTGCAACTCTTGGCACGGTGGTAACTATTATTTTAAATAGTACAATTTTCTCAGTGTACCTGTCTAGCTCTGTGCCACAAGGTTGGGATGGGGCAGGGCATTTTGTCGCATCTGTTGAGTACGCTGAGCATATATTTCCTCGTGCGTGGGGTTGGCTCTCGCAATGGTCTGGGGGATTACCGTACCCGCAGTACTATCCGCCATTGTTTATAACTTTTTTTGCATTACTATATAAAATATTTTTTTTCATACCAGAGCTCGTTATTTTCCATACAGGTATTGTGTTTGCTCAAATTGGTAGTATATGGGTGTATGCACTTTTACTTAAAAAACACAATCTCTCAGTCATGGGTCAGTATTTTGGTATTAGTTGTTATATTTTGTTTATCTGTAGCTTTTTCCCTATTTTGGGTGTAATTGGACTTACAATAAATTCTACGCTCAACACCGCGATGGCCCCCCAGCTTTTTTCTGGTATATGCTTTATGTTGTTTGTTGTTGGATTATTGCGTATAAAAGAAAAAAAATATCAGTTGCTTTCAATAATCTCATTTAGTGGGATAGTTCTTTCAAATGCGCACTTTATTTTACCAGCGGCTCTGTTTTTTTGTATGTCAGCAGTGTCGTCATTATTTATTGAAAACAAAAAAAAGCGCATACTATATATCTATATAGTAGTAGGTCTTTTTGCAGTAGGAATTACAATGTATTGGGCTCTTCCGCTTATGTACAATTACGACTTCCTTACTACATATCCTTCTTTTGTGCAGCCATCTTTAGGTACGATATTGAAGGTGCCATTATTTGTAGGTGCTCTTATTGTGGGTATTTTTCTTTCTATATATAAAAAGAAAAAAGAGATTATACTATATACGACCTTCTTAGTTTTGGTTACTATTGCAGCTGCAGCAGTTCATCTGCTTTCTCGTTTTGGTGTTGTTGCTCATACGCAACGACTCTTATCATTGTTTGTTATTTTTGCGCCGCTTGTATATGCACATGGGTATCAGTATGTATCAGAAAACCTCGGGGCAAAATATAAAAGAAAAGCAGTACCACTATTTGTGTTTATTGGTACTATTGTACTACTGTGCGTGACAGTCCCTATCTGGTCTGGTACCAATATGATTGGAATATATCGTTCCGAAAAAAGTGATTCAGTAGAAGAAATAAAAACATATCTTGCTCAAAATCCTAGGCAGGGCTTTCTTTCTGTAGAACATGATGTTTTGCGCAATGAGCCTAGTTCTTTTGTATTTAATTCTTTGTATGGGCTTTATACGAGAGTACCAGTATTTGTGCTTCGAGAGTCATCTATCTCTTCGCCGTTTATGACACCTATACGAAATATGTTTTCACTTGAGCCCGAAGGGTGGGGATTCAAAAGCTACTTGATGTTTACTCGTACATTTACCCAGCGACCTATTGTAGAGCGTGTCGATATTGCACTTAGGCACCATATGAATTCTTTTTTGGTTAGATCGCTATATATGAGAAACCTGCTTTCTCAAGACAATCGTATCGTACTAGAAAAAGATTTTGGCAAATGGGCATTGTATCGAGCAAAAAAAATAAATCCACAAGGAGAAGTCCTTGCCCACAAGCCAATACTTTTTTTTGGTAAAAAATCTTTTGGCTATAGATCTATCCACGATTACGATTGGTCCAAACTACAAGAGATGCTCCTTGTGGCAAATAGCGATTATACAAGTATTTATCCAAACAATCAGCACATAGATACAAATACAGAAATCGCCGGAGGGGGAGCACTTTTTATTGCTGAGTATACATACAAAGATATCAACAAAGCATACGCAGCTATTATCGCATTTGCAGAGACGGGGCCAGTAGTACTCGTAGAAGACCAGACCAATGCGCTATATACAAAATTAGCAACATATATAAAATCTAATAATACAAACATAGTAGTATTGCCTCGGTATCCTCGCATGAGTATGCAGGTAGAAGCTAGTGATTCAAATGCAGTTACAAAAAAAGATGCAATAGGAAAGGGTATCGTAGATACACTGCAGACTATGCAAATCAAAAAACAGGATACCAGCGTAATAGTAGAACAGGTTAGCTTTTCAAATAAAAAAACCACAGCTACTCTTTCTGCCGATCCAAAAGACTTTGTTTGGGTGCGTATTGCACAGAGCTATTTTCCTACCTGGAGCACAAAGCAAGGCTCGCTATATATGGCATCTCCAGCATTTACCGCAGTATATACAAATAAAAAAGAAATCGTATTAGATTTTGGTACTCCGTGGTATGTAGGTGTGGGTGAGATGATAACCATCATCACTATTGGAGGTATTATTTTTTGGTATCGTAAAAAAACAACCGAGTAGTAATTCGTACTATCCCTATAAACATACGAATACTTGTTTTTGCAATCGTACTAAAATTATTTAGATGTTTCCCTTCGCTATTATGAGTCCAGGAAATAGGTATTTCATAAATTTGATAGTTGTGTTTTTTTGCCAATACAAGAAGCTCAATATCAAATACGTATCCATTTTCTTTTGCACGTTGCGCAATTGTTTCTATTGCTTTTTTCTTAAAAAATTTAAACCCACATTGTGTATCTTCAATATTGCTGAGTACAAAAAGCTTTCGTATAGCACTACTACAAATACTGATATATTTTCTATAATACTGACTTCGAGGATACTGCGCAGTGATACCTTTTTTTCTTGAGCCAATCACAATATCTGCGTATGACAATCTTGCTACTGCCGTATCGATATACTCTAGTGGGGCAGAGAGGTCTACATCTATATATCCCACAATACTTCCTTTTGCGGCAAGGCACCCTTTACGTACGGCGTACCCTTTGCCTTTATTTTTTTGATACGAGATAACAGATATTTTTTTGTTTTTTGCGGCAATTTCTGTAAGTATTTTTCTTGTAGCATCGGTCGACCCATCATCAACAAAAATAATTTCTTTTACAAAGTCTTGCTGGCTATATGTAGACAGAATAGGGAGTGTTTTTTTGAGGCGAACACTTTCATTATAGACGGGCACAACAATAGAAACAGAATTCATGAGTAGTATAGTATACCAACACAATACCAAAAACCATCTTGCATCGTGTAGGTATTATAGATATAATACAGTATAACCTATGAAAAACTTCATCACCAATCACAAACCCACATTCCTCAGCATTGCCTTCCTCATACTCTTTGGCAC
>CAYVSW010000033.1:0-3866 GCA_964454285.1 uncultured Candidatus Saccharibacteria bacterium
CTTATTGACAAAGTCAAGTATATTGTGTAATATAGGTAAAAACATTTTTTCACTTTTAAAAATTTAATATATGCCAGTAAAAGGAACCGTTTTTGGGTCTCGATTTGAATATCGAGTTGAGACTATGGATGTAGGACAAGTAGGGTATATCAATATTGAAGAAATTACCGTTACAGAAAAAGCTATTTTTGTCTCTATTTTTACAGAAGTTTTTGAAGATTGCGATGAGACTACAAACCTCAAAATTACTCGCTTAGGAGTAGGGCTTTCTGAAAAAGATTTTGAGCTCGATTTTTCTACTACAGTTCCCGAAGGTTATGATGTTTTTGTTGAAGTTGATGCTATCTATATAGACCTTATTAAAAATAAAGACATTAATCTTGTTTTTGAAACGTTTGATTTAGAGGTTTCTAATAGAGATATAAAAACTGAGTTGAGTGATGATTTACTTCTTGAAAAAAAGAAAAAAGAGCTCGATAAGGCTACAGAATCACAAGATTTTTTATTGGCTGCGAAATTGCGAGATGAAATAAAAAATCTTGAAGAAAAAAAATCAAAAAAATAACAAAAACCCATCACATAGTCGTGATGGGTTTTTAAGATTAATAATGCAAGATGAATCCTCTAAAGTTGTTTGGAGAAAAAGGAAAATACTTAGGAATTGTCGGGTCTATAGGTTTGTGTAGTCCATAGCAATACTGATACATCCTTATATACACCTCTTTCAATAAATCTACTAATGCAAGCATTTTTTCTTTTTTGTCGACATTAGGAAGGACTGGTTCAGTAGAGTATATTGCTAATGGGTGGTATTCTTGTATTCGTTCAATCGTTTCGTGCTTTGGTATATTAAAATAACAAACTCGATAGTACCTCCCATATTGAACCAAAAATTCGCATAATCCTAAAAAGCACTATCGCGTACTTCGCTTCTTGCGTTTAAATACCCCTGAGTCGGTTTTATCAACGTTCTTTTTGTCGGTATATACTCTCCGGGAAATATAAATTCTAATACTTCAATAGTAAAATACTCATCGAGTTTTACTATGTTGTTTTCCTCGAGCAATGGGTAGGGTTTTTTCCATATATTGCCCCACAAAACTGCATCTTTTACATAAGCGAATTCATTTTCTTTACTTACTAGATTTAATGGATCGAACATAGGTGTTAATTTAAAAGAGTGAAGAATTTTTTATATATAATACAAAACCTTATAAAAAAGTCAAACAGTCCGATTTTGGCTTTTTCTATATATACTATATACTCTTTTTCTATGAAATTATTTTCCCGAAAAACAAAAATCGTTGCGACAATTGGCCCTGGGTCTGAATCAAAAGAAAACTTTGCAAAGCTCCTCCACACAGGGGTAAATGTTGCCCGCTGCAATATGAGCCATGGCGACCATGCTGAGCATACAAAGCGCATGAAGACTATCCGCGCAGTATCTAAAAAAGAAGGTATCCCAGTGGCAATCCTCCAAGATCTCTCTGGTCCAAAAATTCGTATTGGAGACTTTGCAGCTGGTCCTGTAGAGCTCGTACCGGGTAAGGCATTTATACTCGCTGGCAAGCCATGTGAAGGCGATGCGACAAAAGTGTATTTCAACTATCCAGATATCCGCCGCGACCTCAAAGTAGGGCAGGCTATCATGCTCGACGATGGCAAGAAAAAGCTCGTAGTGACAAAAATAGCAGGGGATGATATCCATACAAAGGTAGTAGTAGGGGGGACTACAAAATCTCGCCGCGGGGTGAACCTCCCAGGTGCGTACCTTTCTATATCTGCGCTCACCGACAAAGACAAAAAAGATATGTTGCTTGGTATTGAAATGGGAGTAGATATTATGGCGCTTTCATTTGTGCGTACTGCAAAAGACATCGAAGAGCTCCGTGCACTTATCAAAAAACATGGTGGTACTCAGATGATCGTGGCAAAGATAGAGACAGAAGAAGCGATAGAAAATATCGATGAGATCATTGCGGCAACAGATGCGATCATGGTGGCTCGTGGAGATCTCGCAGTAGAGGTAGGTCCAGAGCGCGTACCTGCAATGCAGAAAAATATCGTGAAGAAATGTAACGATGCCGGCAAGCCAGTGATCGTCGCAACACAAATGCTCGAAAGCATGATCACAAGTCCAGTGCCCACACGTGCAGAAGTTTCTGATGTCGCAAATGCTATCTTTGATGGCGCAGACGCAGTGATGCTTTCAGAGGAGACAGCCCTCGGCGAGTATGCAGTAGAGGTAGTACAGACTATGCACAATGTAGCGATAGAAGCAGAGCGCCACATCGGTACACACCGCAGATACCGTGTGCATTCAGATAATCGTGTAGACTCTATCTCATCTTCAGTGGTACATAATGCAGAAGATATCCATGCGGCATGTATCGTAGCGCTCACGTCTAGCGGTGCGACTGCACGTATGATTGCTCGCTACAAGCCGCAGCAGCCTATCATTGCGCTCACCTTTAGCGATATAGTGGCTCGCCAGCTCTTGCTCTCATATGGCTGCTATCCAGTGGTGGATAAAAAGTTCAAAGATATTGCACAAGCAATCCGCGGTATGCACCCATACCTCGTAGAGAAAAAACTTATTGAGAAAAAAGATATTATTGTGCTCTCTGCTGGGCTCCCATGGGGTGTCGCTGGTGGTACAAACATGCTCGCTGTGCTTTCTCGATAGTGGTATACTAAGAGAGTATGAATATCACAACAACAGGAACAAATATGGAGCTTACCCCTGCAATACAAGACTATGCAGAAAAGCGAATTGCAAAAGGAATTGTGAAATATATTACTGAGGCAGGCGTTGTCGCTATCACAGTAGGCAAAACCACCAACCATCACAAAAATGGGGAGATTTTTATTGCAGAGGCAAATGTCTCTACACCACTCGGCAAGACATACAATGCAGCCTCAGAAAAGGCAGACCTGTATGAAGCAATAGATGACCTCCGTGATATATTGGTACGCGAACTCTCATCTTCAAAAAACAAAAAAGATGTGCTCTGGAAACGCGGTGCACGAACCATAAAAAAAATATTGCGCCGTGGATAGTTATCCACATAAGTAATCACAAAAAGGATTTTTTCTAAAGAAAAAATCCTTTTTGTGTGATATACTAGATCAATACAATGAAAAACTTCATCCTCAAACACAAACCAACACTCCTCGGCATATTCATCGCAATACTCTTTAGCGCATCAGCAACCTTTGCCACCCCTCCCACATACAATACCCTCGATCCAGACTGTCTCCCTACAGACCCAGCATGTAGTATTGCATTCAATACGAGTACTATAGCAGAGAATACAAACTTATACTTCACCAATGCTCGTGCCCGTAGTGCAGCCCTCACATTAGATACACACAATAGCTTCATGATAGGTGGTGCTACGAGTGCTGCTACGAATGCATATAGTGTATTTGTTGGATTTGGAGCAGGAGTAGGTGCAGACAATGCAACCTCTTCAAACTTCATTGGTGCAAATACAGGAGTAGGTGCAACCGACGCTTCATATTCAAACTTCCTTGGACTACAAGCTGGATACCTTGCAACCAATGCAAATAACTCAAACTTCTTTGGTCTAAATGCAGGCTATCAAGCAACGAATGCCAACAACTCAAACTTCCTTGGTCAGCAAGCAGGCTATGGTGCAAACAATGCTATTCAATCAAACTTTTTAGGTGGAAATGCAGGATCTGGTGCAACCAATGCCACAAACTCAAACTTCTTTGGTCAACAAGCGGGCATGCAAGCAGAGAATGCTTCATATTCAAATTTTTTTGGTGCAGGCGCAGGTCTTAATGCCGTCAACGCCAACAACTCAAACTTTTTTGGAGGAAATGCTGGCTATGAAGCA
>CAYVSW010000034.1:0-3573 GCA_964454285.1 uncultured Candidatus Saccharibacteria bacterium
TTTCCTTTGCTGCCTTGTCGCGGATGTAGTAGAGCTTGCTGCGGCGAGTCTTTGCTTGCTTCACGATTTCGATTTTGTCGATCATTGGAGAGTATAGTGGGAAGATTCTTTCTACACCTACTGAGTTTGAAACTTTACGTACAGTAAATGTCGCTGTTGCTGTAGTGCCGTGCTTGCGAGCGAGAACAAGACCTTCAAAAGCCTGCAAACGGTATTTACCTTTATCTTCGATTTTTGACCATACGCGTACGGTATCGCCAGATTGGAATGCGAGTTTCTTGCGATCTTCTACATTTACTGGGCTAAAATTTGTGTCTTCCATAGTGGGCACACTGTATCATAAATCGGTATATCGAGCAAGGGCTGTAGCAAAATCACTAGGATACGGCGCCTCTACCTCTATAGGCTCTCCAGAAAGCCCCAAAAGTGAGACTTTTTTTGCATGGAGCGCCACCCGCCCAAAACCGAGTGCATCTGGGAAGCTCTCTGCATATATATGGTCTGAGACTATCGGCCGCTGGAGGTATTTCATATGGACACGGAGCTGATGCGTGCGACCAGTCTTTGGAAAAAGCCTGACGAATGAGAATTTCTCCTCTTTTTCATCTGCAAAGCTTCGCACTACCTCCCAGTTTGTATATGCCTCGCGCACTTCCCCACGTATCCCGCGACCAGCTGTCCATTTGCGAAAGTCGTTTTTGTTGCGGCCTATTGGCTCATCTACAAAGCCTTTGTCTTCTTTGAAATGCCCCCACACAAATGCATGATATTCTTTATGCACTGTTCTATCTTTGAATTGCTGTTTCAAATATAGAAATGCCTCCTGATGTTTTGCAAAAATAATCACCCCGCTCGTCTCTTTGTCGAGGCGATGCACCACCCCCGAGCGCTCTACTGGTTCGCCATCAAAGGTTGCCGGGTCTCCTACGCCTTTGATACTTGGGTATTTTTGTAGTACGAGGTCTACAAGCGTCTCATTTTCAGACTTGCCGTCAGCGTGTACCATAATCCCAGCGGGTTTATTGAGGATGATGAGGTCTTGGTTTTCGAAAAGGATCTCGAGCATGTTACCCTGCGAGTTTTGCATCGCAAAAAGATTTTATTTGGTTAAATAAAGGATCTTCCATAGTTTCTTTTTCGTGGGTAGCAAGAAAATCCTCTTTCTCTTCATATACCGCATAAAAGGCTGTTAACGTTTTTACCGTTGAACGCAAAAAAGAAGCAGAAAGTTTTTTATTTTGCGCGTAATGATAGTACGACTCTAATTGATATTTCATTTGAGATAGTACATTTGCAAGATACGGATGGTTATTGAGAGTTTCTGTATCTTTATTTTTATACAACTTGGCAAGTTCATATACAATCTCTTTGTTTGCTGCAAGTACAACACGAGAAACCAAAAGACTTCCTTTGTAATGATCTGTGTCTACATACATAAGCTCTGTTCTAGATTCTTTTTTAATGTCTTTTACCCATATATCTTCAAGCTTTTTTTTAATAACTTCATCATCTGAAGAAAAGGTAACGTCTATACCTAGACCTAGATATTCAGGCTTGTCCTCTTGCGTTGGTTTAAACTCTACAACACAGTCTACCTTGCGAAGATAGTCATCTGGCTCTGCGGTAAAAAAAGCTTCTGCTTTATTTGCCATCCAATCTCCACAAAACTGATCCACAATTATCCCCTCGAGCACATCTGCAAGTTTTTTCTGCTCTTTTTCAAAATTAGTACTCTGGCTTTCCCATTTCTCTTTAAGTTTTTTTGCAAGTGCTATTTCTTTTTCTACATCTTCTTTTATAAAACCTTTTTGCTCAAAAAAATCTTCAGGGTTTGGCTGATAAAGCTTTTTTTGAGTTTCAAAGCGAGCACTAAGACTATTGATCATACGCTCCTGCTCCATTGATTCAAGTGAAATATTGTTTATTCCTGGGAATGACTCCATATTTTGGGAGTATAGCATATTTAAGGGATTTGGCCCTCGCTCCTGCTGGCGCTCGAAATGAAAGTCTCTCATCGAGACTTTCGCCTTCGGTTCAAATCAGCTCACGAAGCATACACAAATACAAAAATACCCGATATGTATATCGGGTATTTTTGTATTTGTGCGCCCTGAGGGATTTGAACCCCCGACCTTCGCTGTGTAAAAGCGCTGCTCTACCACTGAGCTAAGAGCGCAAAATTAGTTGCATTTTTGTGATCACAAATCACTAAGTATAATTGTTCGCTTTGCTCCAATTCTACAAAGTGTTCGCGACCCCGGCTCGGCTGTCCGGAGGACATGCCTGCGCCCGCACAAAATGTTTGCAGGCAAAGCAGTTTGCCTGCGTTTCACATTTTGTGCCCTCGCTAGGAATCGAACCTAGATTAACGGCTTAGAAGTCCGCAGTTCTATCCATTGAACTACAAGGGCGATTACCTAGAAAGGTAGGTAGATTGTAGCACTAATAGGTAATTTTGTGAAGCGCCTTATATACTGAGACAAATTCCCAAACTAGCAACAATACCGTGCACTTCATCTTTGTTGATGGAGGGAATAATTTCTTCAAAAGAGAGGTAGTTGCACCAAGGGTTTGCCATATGCACAGGTATTATCAGCGATGCTGTCATAAAATCAGCCAAATCTTTTTGTGTGCTTTTTTCTCCACAAAGCAAAACTTCTTTTATTCGTGATTTATTTTTTTGGTGCCAATATACGTATATTTTTTTTATATCCGCAATAACAGCTTGCGTCTCTTTTGAGTGAACCCCTCCTATGCCATACATACTAGTATAGACTTCTTGTATAACATTTTTACACACAATAAAAATAACCGTTCTACTAGTATCACAAAAAACAACTATCCGAGTATCTATATCTGCGGGTTTCACTATCGCTCGTGCAATAACAGAAGATTCTTTGTCTACCAGATCACATGTAATCTTTATTTTTTTTGCTATTAACAAAAAAATATTTTTTATATCTTGCGGATTTGTATGTGCATCAGGAAGAACAAAGCGCATTTTATATATACCATGCTTGTTTTTTATTTCTTCTAATATAGAAGTTATTTTTTCGACATCTTTTACCACACCCCCGACAACAATATTTTTTTGTAGTGGAAGAACCAAACTGCTAATAGCGTTTTCTTTTTTTGTGATTCTTTTTAAGAAAACAACACGCAGTGCTGTATCTGAAAAAGAAATTCCTGCAATATTTTTTTTACGGGTAGAAATAATCTTCATTACTATATAATTATACGCTATTTATACACCTAGCGCACACTACTGCCAGTATTCACATCCTTTTCAGCAACCAAAAATACTGGCGCGCCATCTAGCCCATCTACCGCCATGAGCATACCATTGGACTCTTCGCCACGGATCGCACGAGGTGCAAGATTTGTACAAAAGAGCATACTCTTACCCACAAGCTTTTCTGGCTCGGTGTACCACTCGCGTATTGCAGAGAGTATTTGGCGAGGAGCCTCTTCTCCAAAGTCTATAGAGAATTTGATCAATTTATCAGACTTTTCTACTGCCACCGCACTGAGTACTTTACCTATCTTTGCTTCAACTTTTTTAAAGTCGTCTAT
>CAYVSW010000035.1:0-3415 GCA_964454285.1 uncultured Candidatus Saccharibacteria bacterium
AATATATGGTATCTCACGTAGTGCCAGCTATCGCAAAAGAGTACAAAAACTTTGTATTTCTCAAAGGTAAAGGTGCGCGGTCTGTACTAGCGCTCGTTTCATATTTGCAAAAGCACTACGGGGGTGCAACAGTACAAATACATGTAAACGAAGATATTCATCCAGATTTTTTTGCGCAGGTACAAAAAATAAAAAACGCATGTATAGATATCGTAGTCCACGTAGATAGACTCAGTATTTCTAAAGACACGGTGTCTGGCACTGGTGGGAAGTATAGTGTCTTTACGCCATTCAAAAAAGCAGTATGGAAAAGTTTTATGGCGGCTCCACTTTGCAAAAAATTTTCTGATGCAGATATTTCGTATGTCCCGCACACCGTGACAAAAGACATACCACATACCCATGCATGCGATACACAAAAAATACTCCACACACTCGGCACAAAACGCACTTGTGCAATTACAAAAAAATACTCTATAGATATAGATGAGTTTTTTGAAATACCAGATTTGGAGGATTGGTACACCACAGAGGCTGCTGCGCACACTATGCTCGAGTATGCAGTGGGGCATATTGTAGAAACATATAGCGACACTCGCGATAGTCTCGATATTGATGCAAAGGGGAGTATGCAGCACCCCGCGAGTACATCGAGACTTTCTCCTGCGCTTGCATGGGGCTTGCTCTCTGCGCGCCAAATACGCGACGCAATACAGGCAGAGTACAAAACAGTAGACTTTGCTGATGTGCGTTTTCTCGACAAAATAATCCCGCACAACTACACTGGTATCGTGCAATTTTTCTCTGAGCTTATCTGGCGCGAGTTTTATGCATATCTACTCTTCCATAATCCCAAGCTCATTGATACAGAGTTTCAATCACGCTTTAGAGGCACTATCCACTGGGTACCAGAGCATGTTGCAAAAGAGCGTTTTGTCGCATGGGTACAAGGTAAGACTGGCTACAGCGTAGTAGATGCGGCTATGCGCCAGCTCGCGCAGACTGGCTGGATGCACAATCGCTCTCGTATGATAGTCGCCTCGGTACTCACAAAAAATCTCGGTGTAGACTGGCGCTGGGGGCAAGCATACTTTAGAGCTATGCTTATAGATATAGACGAAGCATCAAACAATGGTGGCTGGCAGTGGGGTGCGAGTGTGGGTGCAGATCCAAAGCCTATTCGTATTTTCAATCCATACACCCAAGCCAAAAATTACGATCCAGACAATATGTATCAGAAAAAATGGCTCGGAGAAAAAGATTTCTTTTTTGAAACTGCGCCTGTCGTAGAGCACTCTCTTGCCCGCGAAGAAGCGCTCGCGCGATACGGCCTCGGCGGCATCAAAAAAGAGAGCGTACGGGATTATTAATAGGTATACAATACAACACTATGACAATACATGAAATTTCAGATTTAATACTTTCTGCAGAGAGTAAGGCACTTGCTACACAAGGTACGACAGATATAAATGTTGTCCCTGTGTCGACAATATATACAAATCCAGATGGCAAAATAATATTAGTAAATTATTTTTTTAAAAAAACACTAGAAAATATTCTCATACATCCAGAAGTTGCACTTGTGTGCTGGAGTGGTATGTCAGGCTACCAGATAAAAGGTACTGCAGCGTATGTTACAGAGGGATCACTTTTTGAAGATATAAAAAATAGAGTACATCAGATGCTCCCAGAGCGGGTAGTAAAAGGTATCCTAGTACTTACCCCTCGTGAGATATACGATATTTCACCAAAGGCTGTGTAGTATTTATAAATTCAAAATGATAAGATACCGTTGTTATTAATAATATATATAATTATGCAAAATAAAATCACTCCATTTTTCTGGTTCCCTGAAAATCTCAAAGACGCACTCGCGTATTACGACGGTATCTTCAATAGGGAGGGCAATACATATTTCAAGCAGCTATCGTACCAGATGATAAACGACATGCCAGGGCACAGTGTAGAGATGGCGACTGTAGAGCTCTTTGGTAATACGTATCACTTCATGGGTGCAAAGCAGTATGTAGAATTTACCGATGCTATATCGCTCATGATCAGTACTGAAGACCAGGCAGAGACAGACTACTACTGGGACGCATTTACCAAAGAGGGTAAAGAGAGCGCATGCGGCTGGTGCAAGGACAAATACGGTCTCTCATGGCAGGTAACCCCAAAACGCTTGATGGAGCTCAATAGCAGCCCAGATCTAGAGGTAGCACAATACTCTATATCTCAGATGATGAAAATGGGGAAGATAATTATTAAGGATTTGGAAAGACAGACTATGATTGGTACTCCTCCAAAAAACGACTGGATAAATCCTAAAATAGAAATACGCGAAACTCCAGGAAAAGGGAAGGGGGCTTTTGCTGTAGATACTATTTTTGCTGGTGAAGAGGTTGTTATTTGGGGTGGTGAGTATGTTGATAAAATAGAAGCAGAAAAAGCTGAAAAAGAAGGCAAGCTCGTAATGCAATTTGATGAAGATTTATTTTCTATTGAAGACAGAGGAGTAAGTGATGCGTACTTTATCAATCACTCTTGTGAGCCAAATCTTTGGATGAAAAATACTTTCACTATCGAGGCTATGCGTGATATAGCCTCAGGTGAAGAGCTCACTGCAGACTATGCAATGTGGGAAACTGATGAAAACTATATTTCAAAATGGAGCTGCGCGTGTGGTACAAAAAAATGTAGAGGGAAGGTAACGGGTCTAGATTTTAAGATAGAAGAATTACAAAAAGCGTATAAAGACCATTTTATACCTTTTCTTAATAAAAAGATTAATCATCTTATCAAGAGTCTAGAGAAATAAGTATGCAATCAAAAAATGTAAAACTTGCAGTATTTACCCCACTTTCTCATGCTGATGCAGTGCGTCAAGCGCTTGGGGAAGCAGGAGCTGGCAGAATAGGGAGTTATGAATTCTGTTCGTTCTCGACCAGGGGTATAGGTAGATATCGTGGCAACGAGTATTCGAATCCGACTATCGGGGAGTCAGGCATATATGAGGCTGTGGAAGAAGAGCGTATAGAAGTGCTGGTACCCCGCGAGATTCTCGCAGACGTCATTACTAAAATGAAAGCAGTGCATCCATATGAGGAGGTTGCTTTTGATATTTATCCGCTTGAATAAATAAGACTGTTTTGCTATAGTGCAGCAGTACTTTTAGGAGGATTGGATGAGTGGTTTAAATCAACGGTTTACTAAACCGTCGGGGATTAATCTCCCCCGTGAGTTCGAATCTCACATCCTCCGCCAAAATTGAAAATCGGAATCGGAAGCCGAAATGGGGTCGGCGCGAAGCGCCGACACTAATGTATTCCCCCCAAAAAATCCTGAATCTGAAAGGGTTCGCCACGCTCCGCGTGGCTCAAAAAGTACGGTTCGAGCTTCAATAATAAAGTTCGAA
>CAYVSW010000036.1:0-2987 GCA_964454285.1 uncultured Candidatus Saccharibacteria bacterium
CCATCGATGATGAGTACCACTTTTTTGAGGTGCGGCATATCGCCAAATATGTATCCTCGGATGAGCTCAAATATAGTATCTCTGCCACCAGCAGAGATACGCGCAAAGCCGTAACCTGGGAGATCCACGAGGTGGAATTTGTTGTTTATCAAAAAGAGATTGATCTGCTGGGTACGCCCGGGGAAAGAACTCGTCTTTGCGAGGCCTTTTTGTTTGGTGATAGTATTTATGAGGCTAGACTTGCCCACATTTGATCTCCCAATGAATGCATACTGCGGGAGCTCCTCCTGCGCGATATCGCCAGGATTCACAAAGCCTTTTACAAATTTTGCAGAAGTAATGTTCATATACAGCGTATAGTAGCAGAAAAGCTTTAAAACAGAAAATTATTTTTGTTTTCTCAAAATTTCAGGCAAGTATCCTGAAAGTACTTTTTCCATAGACTCCTGGTCTATACTCGCATTGTTTGGGTTTTCATAGAGCTTTTTCCATGGAGCGATATTTTTGTATTCATAGCTGCCAAAGATAATCACCGGTGTACCATATTGCTCCACCACTTCCCCGTTTAATGAGAGCTTCCATTGCTCTGCCCAATGGTACAGCCATATTGCATCGTCTTCAAAAAGCCGCACACATGCATGGCTCGCTGGGTACCCCGGGAGATCATACTGGTGCATCGAGATACCACGTTTATTATCCAAATTAAAATACCACGGCATCACCCATGCATCGTCCACCGTACTTGTGACACTGACTCCTTTCCAATTCGTAAAATACAATTTGCTCGGTGTCGGCGTGCTTGCCTTACCAGTACTCACTGCGCCCCAACGTACCAGTGTGCCATATTCATATATGCCAAATGCTTGCACTCGCTGCGATACCATCATCAGCTTTGGTACGATATACGCACTTGGCAAAACTTCTGGAAATGGCGCAAATATACTAGGGTCAGAAAAATCGTCTGGTACCATGAGCACCGCACCTTTGCGGATGTGTGCAGTGTCGATGCGATTGATACCGAGCACGAGCGGGAGATTGTTGCCGAGAAGCTCTGTGAGCTCTTTTTTAGGATTCGCTGTTGTGACAGTATATCTATGATACGAAAGCTTTGCAGCGGCAATTTCTTTTTGTACATTTTTTTCTATAGCAATTTCTTTGCGCTCCTGTATTGGTGCATAGACATCTCTATACAATAAAAACCCTACAACAATAAACACAAATACAAACATCCCCCATACAATGTGTTTTTTATGCGAGGATTCTGGGTTCATATTTTTTGAGTATAGCACAGTTGACTTTTTTTAGTATATGTAGTATTTTGTTAAAAACATCTTTAACTTAAATAACTATAAAAATGGAAAAACAAAATTGTTCTCTTTCTGCATTTTCAGAAGTATTAGGACATATCAAGCAGATACAAGAGTGGGAAGAATCAATCGGGTCCAAAGAGCTCGATATTGCCCGTACAATGGCAGCGGATTTACGAGCAAAATTAAAAACAATACTCTCAAAAAACGCATTGGGGGTGCTCGCACTCCGCGTGTCTGTAGAAGAAAAGTATCCTTTTCTAGAAAACGAGCAATTTACTTTGCTCGAGTATCTTTGCTTTGTTGCATACCTGCAATATAGTACACGAGAGGAAGACGGCCCGAAGCCTCATTATATGGAGGTAATAATACCTTGGAAAAATGAAACCGATATCAATAAACCAAATCTTAAACAAAAGATGGGGATATACGAATTAAACGATATCAATCTCTTTGACCTGAAGATGAGATTCATCCTCACTTCTGCGACAAATAGAAAAACATTCAAAATATCATTAATTGGGTGCTATATGTTCAATCAGTCATTATGAGATACGCCTTCAAAGCTGTCCTGGAAATTTCCAGGACAGCTTTTTTATTTAGATCAGTAAGAGCTCTCCTTACAATTATTTCAACTAGTTATATATAGAAAGTGGTGTGAAGGTATTGAACTTATACAAATACTTGACTTTTATATCTATATATGTTATTATATATACAAATCAAAAAAAATACATTTTATGCAAAAATGGTCTGATCTTTGGGAAAAACCAAAAAATCTTTTAACTGCAATAGTGGTATTAATAGTAATTTGGGGTATATTTCATATCGATGATGTTTGTCATTTCTTTGATACAATATTCCTTATACTTGCAAACAAGATACTCCCTATTGTTATAGTTATTGCGATTATTTTATACCTCCTAAAGAAAATAAAATAACATTGCCCTTATCTATTTAACATCGCCTGTGCGATGTTTTTGTTTTTATATTATCAGATTGATTGAAACCTGCTTTTATGCTATATATAAGAGCGTACAAATTGGGGTGTCGTCTAATGGTAGGACAACGGATTTTGGTTCCGTTTATTGAGGTTCGAGTCCTTGCACCCCAGCCCAAATTCAAAATTCGTTTTATATTGCTGGATTTTTTAATTACTTCCCCTCCACACCAAGCATTTCGATAAATGCGAGCTCAAGCGGGACTGTCGGTACCGACGCGTATGAGATACGCTCTACTGCGGTGATGAGCGAGAGGATACTCTTTGAAGAGATTGCAGTACTTGCTGCAGCGCCTTCCTGGATGAGCTCTACATATGCAGTGCCATAGTCCCCCTCTATCTGGCTGCGGAGCGCTGGGCTATAGCGATACATGAGCATAGTACGGATAGTCTTGAGCAAGAGCTCTGCGAGGAGCTTCATATCGGTATGGTGTGCCTCTGCTTTTTGGAGGGTCTGGTACGCGAGGTCTATGTCGCCAGCAAAGAGCGCTTTGAAAAGTGTACTCGTGAGCGTGAGCGATGGTGCGCCAGTCGCAGCCTCGATAGCCTCGGTGGTGATCACTCTATCTTTTACTGACGAAGCCACTTTTTGCAGTACCCCGTATGTATCCCGGAAAGATCCATCCCCGAGAAATGCAATGAGGTCTGCAGACTCTTTGTCTATAGAGAGCCCCTCTGCC
>CAYVSW010000037.1:0-2898 GCA_964454285.1 uncultured Candidatus Saccharibacteria bacterium
GTCCTTTTTTTAGAATTCTGAATCAGGATTTTGTTGGTAAAAAGTTCGGATTTTGTTCAGGAGACACAGCCAACACGAGCTAGCTCAAAAATATAAAAAATGAAAGTAAAAAAAATTGAACTCAAAGAATTTAAAAGGTTTGACGACCTTACAATTGATTTAGGTGAGCAACCTAAAAAAATTATTGCAATTGTTGGACCAAATGGTTGCGGGAAGAGTTCCATATTTGACGCATTTGAAGAGCGAACAAAAGATTTTCGAGACCATGGTAACGAAGGTGCAACTTTTTTCTCAAAGGCAATGTATTACACAGATGAAACCCAAAGAAAAAGTGATTACAACAAAAATGTATCAGTAAAAATTACACCAGAGTCAGGTAGTATAACAAGGAAAAGTTTTTACATCAGAACCGCTTATCGTTTTACTTCAAAATTTAATGTACAACAACTTACTGCTTTACCAGAAATTTTTGATTCACGAGACGAACCAATAAGTTCAATAGCAATTGATACAAGACTTGAAGCAAACTATAAACGGCTTTTAGGTACAGCTTATTCTGAATTTTTTGATGGCACGAAAACTGGTGAGGCTGTTCGTACAGAATTAATGGGAAAGATTAACACTATTTTGAACAAGATACTTGATATCGAAATATCTGACCTTGGAAATATCCTTGAAAAAAAGGGTCAATTGTATTTCAAAAAAGGCAACGTTAAAGATTTCCCGTATTCAAATTTATCATCAGGAGAAAAGGAAGTAGTTGATATAATCTTAGACCTAATTATAAAGACAAAAGATTATAATGATACAGTTTTTTGTATTGACGAACCTGAATTACATCTAAATACTTCTATTCAAAGGAAGCTATTAGTTGAAATTGAAAAGTTAATTCCAACAAATTGTCAATTGTGGGTTGCAACTCATAGTATTGGTTTTCTCAGGGCGTTACAGGAGGAACTCAAAGATGATTCACAAATTTTGGACTTTTCTGAAAGAGACTATTTTCACGGAACTCACACGATTCACCCCATTAAAACAACTAGGAAAAACTGGCAACGAATATTCAGCACTGCATTGGAAGATTTAACTGGTTTAATTAGTCCCAAGAGAATAATCTATTGCGAAGGAAAAGACAGACCGGGACAAAATGGTGAAGAGAAAGGTTTTGATGCTAAAGTTTTTAATTCTGTATTTGGCGAAACACATTACGACAGTTTATTTATTTCAAGTGGAGGAAATACAGAACTAGACCAAAGAAGTGAAATCGGACTGGCAATAATGACTAAGGTTTTTAACGACATTGAAATCCTTGTATTAAAAGACAGGGACATATCTTCAGGAAGACTTAATAACAAAAATGACAGGAAAATATATTTAGACAATAATCCTAAAAATCATAGAGTACTAAATCGGTGGGAAATTGAAAATTATCTGTTCGACAAAGAGGTTTTAAAAGCATATTGTTTGGCAAATGAAAAAGAATTTAAGGAACAAGATTATGACGGCTTTGTAACAGACATTATAAATCAAAACATAAAGGATGAAACAGGACGAATAAAAAACTTTTGTAGCATTACGACAAATGTAAACCCAGAAACCTTTAAAATAAACTTAGCAACTTTCATAATTCCAGAAATGCAGGTGTATAAAGAATTAGAGGATTGCATTTTTAATAGAAAATAACACTGCTCAAGTACCCTATAAATGCTACACTAAAATTAGTTATAAAAGCCTTACAGGGCAAACCAGACCACGGTTCTTGCTCAAGTACCCCAGCATTATATAAAAAATCCAGCATATTGCTGGATTTTTTATTACTTCCCTTCTACCCCAAGCATTTCGATAAATGCGAGCTCGAGTGGGACTGTCGGTACCGATGCGTATGAGATGCGCTCTACAGCAGTGATGAGCGAGAGGATGCTCTTTGAAGAGATAGCAGTACTTGCTGCAGCGCCTTCCTGGATGAGCTCTACATATGCAGTGCCATAGTCCCCTTCTATCTGCGCGCGAAGCCCTGGGCTATAGCGATACATGAGCATAGTGCGGATGGTCTTGAGCAAGAGCTCTGCGAGGAGCTTCATATCAGTATGGTGTGCCTCTGCTTTTTGAAGGGTCTGGTACGCGAGGTCTATGTCGCCTGCAAAGAGGGCTTTGAAAAGTGTACTCGTGAGCGTGAGCGATGGTGCACCAGTCGCAGCCTCGATAGCCTCTGTGGTGATCATTCTATCTTTTACGGATGAAGCGACTTTTTGCAGTACGCCGTATGTATCGCGGAAAGACCCGTCCCCAAGGAATGCAATCAAATCTGCAGACTCTTTGTCTATAGAGAGCCCCTCTGCCTCAGCTACTGCAAGCACGCGGCCAGCGAGTACTGCAGGATTTGGCTTGCGGAAAGAAAATAGCTGGCAGCGAGAGACTATCGTATCTGGTACTTTGTCGAGCTCGGTAGTAGCGAGGATAAATATCACATGTGCTGGTGGCTCCTCCAAAGTCTTCAAGAGTGCATTAAATGCATGATTCGAGAGCATGTGTACCTCGTCTATGATGTATACCTTAAATGGAGATGAAAATGGGAGTGTGCGTACATTTGCGCGAAGTGTATCTATATCCTCTACTCCTCGATTTGATGCTGCATCTATTTCTATAATATCGTCTGCCGAGGTGCCGAGAGATTTTGCAAAGATACGCGCAACAGAGGTCTTGCCAGTCCCGCGAGATCCGGTAAAAAGGTACGCATGAGCAAAGGTGTTTTTTTCTACTGAGAGCGAGAGCGCCCCTACTATGTGCTCCTGCCCTACTACTTCAGACCAGTCACTCGGGCGGTATTTGCGGTATAAGACGATGTTGTGCATACGCTCTAGTATATCATCTTTAGAGAAGGCCGCTATTTTCCACTAT
>CAYVSW010000038.1:0-2831 GCA_964454285.1 uncultured Candidatus Saccharibacteria bacterium
CACCAGAGAGAGCCGCTTTTTGTATACCGTCTGCGATAGAGGTCACATCGCCATTGCCGAGGATTAGTGTATTTGGGGCAATCTTGTCGCGGAGCTTCACCACCTCTTTGAGGCGCATCCAATCTGCTTTTGTCAACGAGAGCTCTTTGCGTGTGCGCACATGCACAGAGAGCGCTGCGATATCTTGTGTGAGAAGCATTGCGATCCACTCGTACTGTATCTCACTATAGCCAATGCGAGTCTTCACAGAGACGGGGATATCTTTGCCAGCATCTTGTATCCCCTCTTTTGCAGCTGCGATTATTGCTTTTGCGACTTCTGGAGTCTTGATCATGCTCGCACCTGCACCTTGCTTTTCTATGGTCTTGTCTGGGCAGCCCATGTTGATATCTATGCCGTCGAAGCCAAGCTCTGCTACAAGTTTTGTGGATATGCGCATATTCTCTGGATCTGCACTAAAAAGCTGCGCCACAATAGGCCGCTGATGTTCAGTATAGAGAAGGTCAATTTTCAACGCCTCGCGTCCTGCACTTGCAAGTCCATTTGCCGAGACAAACTCTGTCCAAAATACATCGGGGCCACCATCTATCTCGCCTGTGCGAGAGTACTTTGCGATGAGCTCACGGAATGCGACATCGGTCACATCTGCCATTGGTGCAATCACAAAAAATGGCTTGCCGGTGATATTTTTTTTCTCTTGTAGTTTTTGCCAGATATTCATATTATTCAAATTTATATACTACCTTACTATCAAATCTTGTATCGAGATATTCGAGCTTTTTGTTTGTATCGGTGTACAAATCCCTCAAAGCTTTTGTCGCAAGTGCACTCGAAAGTGCATCTATCTGTACTCGTATATCTTTGCTCGGATCTAGAAAAAGTTTTGCGGGATTTCTATTGTGCACAAAAGAAATTGCGAGTGAATGCCCTTCTTCAAAACGAAGTGATACAGGAGCAATGTCGATAGTAGAGAGCAGCTCTGCGACTTTTGGGACAAGACCAAAAGAGTGCGCATCAAGCGGTGAAAATGGAAACTCGGACTTTGCCCCGCCAAAAATTTTGATATATGCACTCCCCGAAAAATACGGCGCCGGCGAAAATACCAATCCATTTTTATTCATAAAATAGCAGTCTGCATCAGTCTCGACACACCATAGATATACGCCTTTGTATTCGGTAATATCTATCGCAATAGCTGATATACTCGTGCGCTTGATATTGATAGTCTGCGCATACGGGAATTGCTGTGCAATTTTTGCGCGGAGTGTTTTTTCACGAAGCAAAAAAATACTTGTCTTGGGGATTATTTTGAGGTACTTACCTTCTAATTCTTTTTGTACAAAAGTCTGGATATCTTCTGGCACAATCACAAATGCGCCTTGCACCGATACTTTTTGTATTTGGAATTTATGATATCGCAAACACCAAATAATACCCCAGACCAAAAGCACTATACCAAGCACGATAGCAACACGCGTGAGCACTATATATACGCGGGGCTTGGGAGCTTCTGGTTTGAGTACCCGCTTATTGTACGTGCGCTCATACATACAATAGTATTATTTTTTCTTAGTGATTATCTCGCGGCCTCCCATGTATGGGCGGAGTGCTTCAGGGATTACTACATCACCATCTGCATTTTGATAATTTTCTACCAAAGACACGAGGATACGCGGTGTCGGGATAGCAGTACAATTGAGCGAGTGTGCAAAGCGGAGCTTGCCGTCTGCGTCTTTGTATTTGATACCAAGTCTGCGTGTCTGGAAATCATGGAAATATGATGCACTAGAGATCTCTCTGTATGTCTCCTCCCCTGGTACCCAGAGCTCGATGTCGAATTTCTTTACCTGGCCAAGGCCCAGGTCTCCACCACAGTTCACCACGGTGTGATACGGAATATTGAGACTTTCGATGAATTCCTCTGTATTGCGATTGATCTCTTCGTGCAGCGCTGCACTGGTCGCATGGTTTGCTTCGCAGAGTACTACTTGCTCGAGCTTGTAGAATTCGTGTACACGGATGAGCCCTTTGGTGTCTTTGCTATGTGCCCCTGCTTCACGGCGGAAACATGGAGAAAATGAAAGCATCTTTTTAGGTGATGATACATCTATTACACTATCTGCAAAGTAGCTCATAGTAGCAACCTCTGCAGTACCCGCGAGATAATCTTCGTCTTGTGTCTTGTAGAGGTCGTCTTCACCTTGTGGCAAGTACCCACTACCGAGGAGTGTCTGCTTGCGCACAAGTGATGGCACAATCATAAAATCAAAACCGCGCTTACTCCAAAAATCTTTTGCATATTGCCAAATAGCAAATGAAAGATGCGCACCGTCATTTTTGAGGAAGTATCCACGGAAGCCAGAGACTGCTGTCCCCTTGGAAAAATCTGCCATGTCGAGTGCCTCCATGATTTCGATATGATTTTTTGGATTGAAGTCAAACACTTTTTTCTCGCCCCATACTTTGACCTCCTGATTGTCTGCATCGTCCTCTCCTTCTGGTACTGTCATGTCTGGGATATTTGGCACCTGGAGCATGAGTGTCTGCCAGTCTTTCATGATAGCTTTGAAAGATTCTTCAGCAGCTTGTACCTCTACTTTGAGTGGGCCGAGATCTGCGATAAGCTTTGCGCGCACTGCTGCGTCAGTTGTTTTTGGGATTTCTTCACCGAGCTTGTTTTGCTGTGTACGGAGACTTTCAAAAGCTGCGAGTGCCTCGAGGCGCTTTTCATCGAGTGCTACGAGTGCTTCGACATCAAAAGATATATGCTTTTTGAGCGCACCAGCTTTGATAAGGTCTTTATTTTCTTTAATGAATTTGATGTCCAACAT
>CAYVSW010000039.1:0-1413 GCA_964454285.1 uncultured Candidatus Saccharibacteria bacterium
CATACAAAAGACCGCCAAAATTCTCCATGAGAATTTTGGCGGTGAAGTCCCACTCAATATTGAAAAGCTCCAGACGCTCTCTGGTGTCGGCCGCAAAACCGCAATAGCAGTGATGACAAACCTTTCAGATACGCCATACGGTATACCAGTAGATACGCATGTGTTGCGATTTGTAAAACGGTTTAATCTCACAAAAAATACTGATGCGAGCAAAGTAGAGCAAGACTTGCTCCAAATAATTCCCAAAAAAGACTGGAAACGCGCCGGCTATGCGATAAAGGAGTATGGACGAAAAGAAGGGAAGGCTCGTCCGTATAAACCAGAAATTGACCCACTTATGATAGTATATAAAAAGTAATATGCAGAAAAAAGACTTAGAAAAATCAAATTTACCTGAAGCGCCTGGGGTGTATTTCTTCAAAGATGCTGTAGGAAAGATACTCTACATAGGCAAGGCAACATCACTTCGCGATCGCGTGCGGAGCTATTTTGGGCCGGATGTGATCAAGACTCGCGGGCCGCATATCGTGGATATGGTATTCAAGGCAGACCATGTGGACTTTGAAGAGACAGGGAGCGTACTCGAAGCGGTGATCGTAGAGGCGAATCTAATAAAGAAACACAAGCCATATTACAACACCAAAGAAAAAGATGATAAGAGCTTCAATTGCGTGGCTATCACCAAAGAAGAATTCCCGCGCGTGATTATCGTCCGCCAGAAGGATATCGACACCAGGGGCAAGACCATAACCTCAGTAAAGCAAAATATTACGAACGCGCCATACGATGTATTTTTTGGCCCGTATCCGAGTAGTACAACGCTCAAAGAAGTGCTCGGCATTATCCGAAAAATATTTCCATTTCGTGATCGCGCAAGTACACAAAAAGACCGCGCGGTGTTTTATCGGCAGATTGGGCTTGCGCCTGATATAGAGACAGGGGTGGGTATCGCCCAGTACAAAAAGAGCATCAGCCATATCAAGCTCCTCCTTGGCGGCAATATGAAAAAGCTCATGGTGGCACTCACCAAAGAAATGCACGCAGCTGCAAAGGTAGAGGATTTTGAAGACGCAGAAAATCTAAAGCGCAAGATATTTTCGCTCCAGCATATTCAGGATGTGTCGCTCATCAAGCGCGAGGGAAGTTTTGAAACGACAGGCTTCCGTATAGAAGCGTACGATGTGGCGCATATATCGGGGAGCTCTATGGTAGGCGTGATGGTGGTGACAGAAGGCGAGCAGAGCAAAAAAGCTGAATACAAGAAATTTAATATTAAAGGCTTCACCAAGTCCAACGACACGGGTGCACTCAAAGAAATACTCACACGTAGATTTGCTCATGCAGAGTGGAGATTCCCCGATGTAGTACTCGTAGACGGCGGCACAGCCCAGCAAAACGCCGCACGAGAAGTAC
>CAYVSW010000039.1:1513-2794 GCA_964454285.1 uncultured Candidatus Saccharibacteria bacterium
GATGTAGTACTCGTAGACGGCGGCACAGCCCAGCAAAACGCCGCACGAGAAGTACTCACTGAGCTCAATCTACAAATCCCAATCATTGGCGTAGTCAAAGACGAGCGCCACCGACCAAAAGCGATAGTGGGGGACAAGGCGACTATAGAGAAACACAAATACGCAATCCTTCTTGCAAACAGCGAAGCACATAGATTTGCAATCACATTCCACAGACAACAGCGTACAAAGGCTCTCTTGAAATAAAAAACTTTGCTATACTGTATGCAGCATGAGTGCACCATACGATCCAGAAAAAATTACATATTTTGCGGAAACTGATTTTCGTAATCAGAAGACGCGTTTTGGTATCAAAAGTCGCGACAGATCACGACATATGTATGTGATCGGAAAATCTGGCGTGGGTAAATCTACATTGCTCGAAAACATGGCGATACAAGATATCCAAAATGGTGAAGGCCTCGCAGTGCTCGATCCACACGGCAGCTTCGCTGAGAAAGTCCTCGAATATATCCCAGAACACCGCATCAAGGATGTGATCTACTTCACACCGTTTGACACTGAGTACCCGATCTCTTTCAATGTCCTCGAAGACGTGGGTGCAGACAAGCGCCACCTCGTAGTATCTGGTCTTATGTCTACCTTCAAAAAAATCTGGGTAGATGCATGGAGTGCTCGTATGGAGTACATACTCACCAATACGCTTCTCGCACTTCTCGAATACCCTGGGGCTACACTCCTCGCGGTGAACCGTATGCTCTCAGACAAAGACTTCCGCAAAGCGGTGGTAGACAATATTTCAGATGGCGCAGTAAAGGCTTTCTGGACAGAAGAATTTGCAAAATACACCGAACGTATGGCTGCTGAAGCTGTGCCTGCTATCCAAAACAAAGTCGGACAGCTCACTGCAAATCCGCTCATTCGTAATATCATCGGCCAGCCAAAGTCTAGTTTTGATATGAGAAAGGTGATGGACGAGCAAAAGATTTTGATAGTGAACCTTTCAAAGGGGCGCATCGGTGAGCAAAATACAAACCTCCTCGGAAGTATGATCATCACAAAGATGTATCTCGCTGCGATGAGCCGTGCAGAGGTATCTGAGGCTCGATCAAAAGCATTGCCACCATTTTATTTTTATGTAGACGAATTTCAGTCTTTTGCAAACGAGACATTTGCAGACATCCTCGCTGAGGCTCGTAAATATAAACTCGCGCTCATCATCGCGCATCAGTACGTAGCACAGATGGAAGAAAAAGTCCGCGATGCGGTATTTGGAAACGT
>CAYVSW010000040.1:0-1076 GCA_964454285.1 uncultured Candidatus Saccharibacteria bacterium
CTCGTAGATTGCGGCACCAGCCAAAATGTTGCAACTATCATAGTGCAGAAATAAATTGCCTTACATACAAAAAAACTCCACAGTTGGTGGAGTTTTTTTGTATTATTGAGTGATATACTAATATAATGGAAAAAATAAACATAGCCTATATAGATGCTGCAAATCTTGATAAGGCGGTAAAAGATGCAGGATGGTCTATTGATTATAAAAAATTCCGTATATGGCTTAAAGATAAGTATAAAATAGAAAAGGCGTATATATTTATTGGGCTTGTTGATAAGTACAAAAATTTATACACCTATTTTCAAGAATGTGGATTCTTGGTAATTTTTAAAGGTGTACTATATCAAAACGGTAAAATCAAAGGGAATTGTGATTCTGATTTGTTGGTAAAAGCGCTTACTGATTATTATGAACATGAATTAGCTACAGCAATACTTGTTGCCAGTGACGGAGACTATGCACCTTTGGTTACTGTATTAAAAGAAAAAAGCGCATTTAGAGCAATTATTTCTCCGGCTAATACAAAAAAGTGTTCAATCTTACTTAAAAGATTGAACGTACCAATTGTATATTTAGAAGATAAAAGAAAAATACTAGAGTAATTATGAAAAAACCCCCAACAGAGACGAGCTCTGTCAGGGTTTTTTTCGTGGTGAACATACATACTATACTACATACAGTATAAAAAAGTCAACGTAAAACATAGAAAGCTCCCAAAAGGGAGCTTTCTCGGAGGCCGAAGCCGTCAATACAAATAGTATATACAAGTCTCTAAAATATGCAAGTTATCCACAGATATGCTTGTACAAGGTTTTTTATTTTTATATACTCGTAGTAATGAATAAAAAAGCTACATATGCTTTTTTAATTTTTATTTTCTCTTGTATTTTTTGCCCCTCAGTTTTTGTTTTTGCGGATACTACGACTACTGCGACATATAGCGTTTCGAGTGGGTTTGATGCGAGCACGGGTACACCGCGCGCATTTACAAATACTGGTACAAAATCAGACATTGCAAAAATAGCCGCACCAGACAACAAACGAATGCAAAGCGATGCGGTGAGCTGGCCGAC
>CAYVSW010000040.1:1176-2683 GCA_964454285.1 uncultured Candidatus Saccharibacteria bacterium
ATGGTATTATAAATCCGCCACCTGCAACAGGGGTAAACCAGCCTCCGGTAGTGCAAGACCAAAACCTCACCACACCTGTAGATATGTCAATATCTATCACATTTCTAGGTACTGATGCCGACAATGATCCACTGACATATATGATAGCTGGCAATCCTATAAAAGGTACACTTGGCACGCTGGTCGGGAATCAAATCACCTATACGCCTAGTGGGGCGCTCGGGGAAGATACTTTTTTGTATACTGCAATTGATGCTATAGATACGAGTGCTCCTGCAATAGTACGTATTACAAATACCCCTGGTGCACTACAAGCTATCTCTATCGATGTTTCAAATACCACACCTACGACAGGGGATAGTGTGTCTGTCGCAATATACGGCGAAGATATGTTTGGAAATGTTGTACCAGATACTATACAAAGTACTGCGACAGGGGATGCAGCGCTCGATGTGGTAGGAGGGACACTATCAAAACCCACTGCGGGTACAACTACAGTATCAGCTACTGCTGGAAGTATAAGTGTCACACCTGTTGATATCATTTTTTCTGACCCTCTTGTTGTAGCGCTACCAGAGCCTGTAGTTACTGCGCGTAGTGGCGGTGGGCACCCGCCTATAGAAAACACAAATCCTGTAGTAGTGCCGCCGGCACCTATACTAGATACGCCAGAGCAAATACTTGCAGAAGCTGTGAATGTAGAGGTACTCACTGTACCCACACAAATACAAAAACCTGTACCCCGCAAAAAAGTAGTAGTAAAAAATGAAACCGCACAAGAAATACCTAACCAGAGCACACTTCTTGCTGCATCGAGTGAGGCGAGCTTTCCTATACAAAAGAAAACAGGGGTATATGCAATTATCATAGCGATATGTGCCGTACTTGGCTGGAGAATTTTTATACAACACAAAAATAAAGCCTAGTTGCAAAAAGACCTCGATATGGTAGTATACGCACTGTAGATTGGAGACAGTAGGTGCACAATAAATCCTACCGAAATCATTTCTACTATTATCAGTACCTTATACAAAATTATGGCAATTACAAAAGATAAGAAAGTGTCTATTGTTGCCGAATTCAAAACAATGCTCGACAGTGCAGAATCAGTTGTTTTTGTGAATTTTCACAAAATGACTGTGGCACAAAGTGGTGCATTCCGTCGCGCACTTCGCGCAGAGGGAGTGGACTTCAAAGTCGGCAAAAAGACCTTGCTCAAACGAGTGCTCGACACTAAAGGGTTTGCTGGAGAAATCCCAGAGCTCAATGGTGAGATTGGTATAGCAGTTGCAAAAGACTTGCTCGCACCAGCACGCGTTGTCTATACATTCCAAAAAGCTACAAAAGCTGTGGAACTCGTAGGAGGAATTTTTGAAGGAAGCTACAAGAACAAAGAAGAGATCCTCGCGATCGCAACAATCCCATCACGTGAAGTACTTCTTTCACAAATCGCATACTTGCTCAAGAGTCCGCTACAGCGACTCGCAATTGCGGTTAATGAGGTTGC
>CAYVSW010000041.1:0-2603 GCA_964454285.1 uncultured Candidatus Saccharibacteria bacterium
GTGATATCAAGACTATCGAGCGCATACAGATCATCACCAAATTCCGCAAAGGGGAATTTGATATCCTCGTAGGGGTGAACTTGCTTCGAGAAGGGCTTGATATGCCAGAGGTATCGCTCATTGGGATACTCGATGCAGACAAAGAAGGCTTCCTCCGTAGCGAGGTGTCGCTCATCCAGACTATTGGCCGTGCAGCGCGTAATGCAGATGGGAGAGTAATACTCTATGCAGACCGTATCACTGGCTCTATGGAGCGTGCAATAGGCGAGACTACTCGCCGCCGCGAAAAGCAGCTCGCATACAACAAGACAAACGGCATTACGCCGATGACTATCAAAAAGAAAATCAACGATATCATGGAAGGTATGGAAAGCGACCATGCAAAAGCAGTAAACGCTGAGCTCGCGCTCGATATGGCGCTCTTTGCAGCTGCTATGGAGCCATCAAAAGGCAAGAGTGGCCGCGGTAAAAAGAACCCGATAGAAAAATTGATTAAGCTCAAAGAAGACGAGATGAAAGAATCGGTCAAACTCCTCGACTTCGAAACTGCTGCAATCCTCCGCGATGAGATAAAGGTGCTAAAAGAAAAGACGTATATCACGGAGTAGCGTGGTATTATAGAGATATATGAAAATCTGGAATCGTATTATACAAATAATTTCAGGAGGGAGAGTGCATAGTATATATCATAGTCATATACATGCAGCACGCGTACAAGAAAAGACATTGCGATATTTAATTGCAAATGGAGTACATACACAATGGGGCAAAGACCATGCATATACAATACGTATGCCATACAAAGACTTTGCCTTAAAAACCCCCATTTCCTCATACGAAACCTTCTTTCCATATATAGAAAAAGTATTACACGGAGAAAAAGATATTATATGGCCTGGCCAAATACGACATTTTTCAAAATCTTCAGGGACAACAAATGATAAAAGTAAGTATATTCCTATTTCTATTGAGACAATGACAAAGTGTCATTTTAGAGGAGGCAAAGATATGGCATTGTTGTATATAAACAATAAGCCACAAGCAAAAATGCTTCTTGGAAAAACTATTGGTGTTGGAGGGAGTTTTGATACGACACATCAGTACAATAAAGATTTTGTTATCGGAGATCTTTCTGCGATTTTGATGCGAGAGATGCCATTGTGGGCAAAATACAAACGTACCCCACGACTCGCAATAGCAACACTTCCTACATGGGAAGAAAAGCTCAGTGCACTTGCGCAGGCGGCACTCACTGAAGATATTCGCGGGATTGCAGGGGTTCCAAGCTGGGCGCAACTTTTGATAAAAAAAGTTTTAGAGATTTCTGGTAAAAAAAGTATATACGATGTATGGCCAAATTTTGAAGTATTTTTTCATGGAGGTGTTTCTTTTGATCCATACAGGCAATCATTTAGAAAAATTCTCGGAGACAATTTTAATTATCAAGAGGTATACAATGCATCCGAAGGTTTTTTTGCTATACAAGACAATCCACATAAAGACAAGGAGTTATTGTTGATGCTTGATTATGGGATTTTTTATGAATTTATCCGTATGGATACATACCAGAAGCCGCAGCAGCAGGTTTGCGGTATAGAGGATGTCGCTCTGGGGGTGCCGTATGCGCTAGTTATTTCTACTACTTCAGGACTTTGGCGATATCTTATAGGGGATGTGATTGAGTTTACTTCAATTGCTCCGTATCGAATAAAAATTGTTGGGCGTACAAGTGCGAGTATCAACATATTCGGAGAAGAGCTCATGGTGGGGAACACCGATCAAGCGCTCTATGATACCTGTGTCCAATACGGCGCAGTAGTTTCTGAATATACTGTCGCTCCAAAACTTTCACAAGAAAAAGATACTGGCGTTCATGAGTGGGTGATTGAATTTGAGCAAGCCCCAGAAAATCTTGCAAGCTTTACCGCAGCGCTCGATACCCGATTGCGCGAGATCAATAGTGACTACGATGCAAAAAGAAAAAGTGATATGCTGCTCAAGCAATTGGTACTTCACAGTGTTCCAAAGGGGACATTTTATACCTTTATGAAAGATAGAGGGCGGCTTGGTGGACAAGCAAAAGTCCCACGCCTCTCAGAAAAAAGAGAATATGTAGAAAAATTACTTTCGTTGTAGTGGATGGAGGTGTGCCATCAGACCGATAGCTACAGCAATGATTACAAGGTTCTTGATGATGTATTGGCCGACAAGTGTCGGTACAAACATATACTGCCATGTCTCGCTAGGGAGCAGTACGAGTGGGCCAGCAGTGGTGATCATATGAATGATAAGGAGCGGCATCACGATACGCTCTGCGCCCTTGATAAGAAAAAGAATACCAATAAGACATTCAAACAACGCAAAGCCAGTATAGAATGCTGCAAAAGGAATAAAAGGTATAGTCTGGTCGTATAGTGCGTGTACGAGTGAGCCTGCAGGGGAGAGACCGATAGCCTTCAAAAGTCCAAACCAAAAGAATACAATAAAAAGCGATATCTGCGCTACAGGTATAGAGATACGACGGAAAAAATGAATAATTTTGCTATCGATTTTTTGTATTTTCATATGCGTATAAGTATAGCAATATAAGTGTTTTTGTGCTA
>CAYVSW010000042.1:0-2533 GCA_964454285.1 uncultured Candidatus Saccharibacteria bacterium
TTTGAGGCTTTTCTTGTGGGTGGATGTGTCCGAGATACTATTTTGGGTAAAATTCCAAAAGATTGGGATATTACCACCAATGCCCGCCCCGAAGAGATCGAAGCTGCTTTCCCTACACAAAAGACCGTGTATCAGAACGCTTTTGGTACAGTGACAGTCTTTGATATGGCAAAAGACACAGCAGACAGAGAAAGTGTTCCACATGAAACGTTTCATACTCAGATAACTACATACCGTTCAGAATCTGGATATACCGATAGTCGCCACCCAGATACTGTTTCATATGAAACAGATATAGCAAAAGACCTTGCTCGCCGGGACTTCACTATTAATGCCATAGCTTGGGATCCTATAAACGACACTATAAAAGACATATATGGCGGTATAAAAGACATAAACGACAAAAGATTGCATTGTGTCCTTGATCCCAAAGAGCGCTTTACCGAGGATGCGCTCCGTATGTTCCGCGCGGTGAGGTTTTCCACAACCCTTGGTTTTACCATTTCTCATGTTACTTTATCTGCTATAGAGGAGCTCTCGCCGCGCATTGCCAATATCTCGGCAGAGCGCATCCGGGATGAATTCCTCAAGATTATAGATTCAGAGGCTCCAGCTTTTGGGGTAGATCTCTTGTATCGAACCGGACTCCTCAAATATATTATCCCCGAACTCCTCGAAGGGGTGGGATGCGAACAAAAGGGAGCTCATATATATGATGTATATCAGCATCTACTCCACGCACTCCAGCATGCTGCTGATAAAGGCTTTTCACGCGAAATCCGTCTCACGGCACTATTTCACGATATTGGAAAGCCTGCGACCCGCAAATACGATGCAAAAAAGGACAAATATACATTCTTTGGGCATGAAGTAGTGGGGGCACGTATGGCAAAAAAGATATTGGACCGCCTGCGAGTTCCACGTGAAACCGAGCATCTGGTTGTTACACTAGTCCGCAACCATATGTTTTTTTCAGATACAGAGCAGATCACACTCTCTGCAGTACGCCGTATTATCCAGAAAGTAGGTGTGGAGCATATTTGGGAGCTCATGGAAGTCCGCGAGTGCGACCGTGTCGGCATGAAAAAGGCAGAAGCCCCATATAGACTACGCAAATACCATGCAATGATAGACGAAGCGCTCCGCGACCCGATATCTGTATCGTCGCTCGCTATAGACGGCAAGTACCTCATGGAGGTGTTACACGTGAAAGCTGGGCCTCGCATGGGATGGCTGCTCCACGCGCTTTTGGAGGAAGTATTGGAAAATCCGGCATTAAATACCGTGGAACAGCTCTCAGAAAGAGTAAAAGATCTCGAAGAGCTCGAAGACAAGGATCTCAAAATCCTGGGTGAGAAGGGGAAAGAAAAGAAAGAAGACGTCAACGACGCCGAAATCAAAGGGTTACACATGAAACACGGTGTCGATAAAAAGCGAAAATAAAAAATCACTCAATATATTGAGTGATTTTTGTGGTATTCTTCTATATACCACTATTGATTCGCAGGGTACTTAGGGCTTTTTTGAGCCAGTTTTCTTCTGTTTCGCCAGGGATAAGCAGTGAGACTAATCCAATTTCTTGAAAACCAGGATAGAGCTTTTTAAGTTCCTCCAAAACAATAGGAGCTCGCTTTCCCATAATTTCATCAGTAAGTCCTATAACGGGAATACTTTGAGCAAAATGGGCGTATGCTTTATTGTCTTTTTCTATGGCGACCATAGCAGCAAGTTGCCAGATAGCACCACTTTTTACAAACCCTTTTTGGATTGTTCCAAAAATAACAGGCTCGAGACTTTCTTTTGCTTTCCAGTAGTTTTTTGTATCCGATATTCGTCCTTCTATAACAGGTAGAAAGGCATCTTCGGCAAAAGGGGTGCCATATTTTTTCTTGTTTTCAAAAACAGTAACTTCGTATTCATTTTTGAAAATATCAGAAAATACCATGTGTTTTGTACTACCTATAGTAGTATCGATAATTACTTTTTTCATATATACATATTTTTAGAAACAGTACTATATATACAGTAATTTGTAAAACCCCCTTACAAAAAGGGGGTTAGTTTAAAACAAGCATTTTTTTGTTTAAGCGAAATTTTTTGAGTTCTGATCTGCAATATGTTTCCTCTTGGGGTATCTGCATATGTAATGAAGGTCTTATGGTATCCCAGGCGTGTTCTAGATAAAATGCTATATTTTTAAACTCTTTTGTATACAAAATATTTTTGTACATAATTGTTCCGAGAATTTCGAGTATAGCCTCAATATCTTTATTTATCTCAAACAAGCTTGTTCTACTATATTCTGTCGCTTCTTTATTTAAAATTAGCGCGTTTTTACATAGCTGCCTTATACCTTTTCTTATTTTTGCATATACAGCCTTTCCTTCTTTCGGCATATCTTCATCGTGGAAATGTAGCCAGGGTGTTTCTAATGTTACTTTTTCCATAATTTTTTCTTGTAGTATATGCTTTTATAGCTTTATTTCAAGTACGAGCGGGCAGTGGTCGCTGCCGAGGTATGTGGTGAGGGGGT
>CAYVSW010000043.1:0-2511 GCA_964454285.1 uncultured Candidatus Saccharibacteria bacterium
CCCAGAATTCATCTGACGAAAGCTTTTTGATATATTCGCGATTGAACCAATCGAGCTTTTCTTCATTAAATACCGCACCTGCTTTTTGCACTTTATCGAGATCAAAAGTCTGTTCCAATTCTTCACGAGAAAATATTTCTTGTTCAGTACCAGGATTCCATCCGCAAAGACAAATCGCATTGAGAAGTGCACCTGGAAGATATCCTCGCTCCAAATATTCTACTACCGGCACTGCACCTTTTCGCTTTGACATTTTTGTCTTGTCTGGAGCGAGTACGAGCGGTAAATGAGCGTAATTTGGAATATCAAAACCAAGTGCTTCGTGAATAAGGATTTGACGCGGCGTATTTGCAATATGCTCTTCAGCACGGATCACATGTGTAATACCTTCGTCGTGGTCGTCGATAACTACAGCCAAGTGAAAAAGTGGCTCATACAGATTTTTTGCCAAAACAAAGTCTCCAAGATCTGTCGTATCTGTCGAAATATCTCCTCGGATGAGATCCTTAAAAGTAACCACCTTGTTCGGGTTTTTGAAACGAATAATATCTTTCATAACACCTGAGCCGTCTTTTGCTTCTTCTCTAGAGATATACGCTTTACCGTCGTCTATAAGCTTTTGGAGGAGCTCTGTATGGCGACCTACATGTTCAGACTGGATATATTTCTCATCAGCCGTAATGCCGATAATATCGAATACTTTGAATATTTCATCTGTGTACTTTTGCTCTGAGCGCTCTTTGTCTGTATCTTCAATACGAAGTACGAATTTCCCCCCATGCTTCTTTGCAAACAAATACGCAAAAAACGCAGTTCTATAGCTGCCGGTGTGCATATGCCCAGTCGGACTTGGGGCAAATCTTGTAACTACTTTTTTAGTATTTTCCATATATGCACTATATCAGAAAATGATTAATTCTCAATCTGATGAGTAATAAGCCATTGTTTATATTTTTCTGCCATTTTTAGTCGAGCATTATTGCTGGTATTACCATAAACCTCTCCTAATTCATGTTGTATTAGCTCTTTTTTACCTTCCTTAAAAAGATAAATATCTATTTTTGCATAATACTCATCACCATTTAATGGCTGCATTTTTCTCACTTGGATATTCTCTCGAAAATCTAACATATTATTTCGTCATATAATTACTAATAATTGTTTTTGCTTCGATGTTATCTATTTTTTGGTATTCGCCCGTAGAAGATGAAACCGCGGGTATACTACATAGTTCGCCTTTTATAGAACCACCAGAAAGACAGCCTATTAAAATTTTATTTTCAAAAGCATCTGCAATGTAACTATTAGATACTCCTGAATTAGATATTGAAGAAATTTCAACAAAACATTTCTGCATTTTTTTATTATAATGATTACTACTGTTTGATTGAATCAAGCCACCTTCATTATCTTTTTTATATTGTGCAAATATTTTTTGTGCTTGATTAAAACATATTTTATCATTATCAATATTCTTTTCTTTTACCGCATTTTCTCTTTGTTCAGTTGTTGTGATAGAGCTTTCTTGTACATTTTCAGTTTTTTTGTTTTTAGTAGACAAGAATATTGTTCCTGAAATTAAAACAGCTGCAATTAATACAGATAATGGTAACAAATTATTATTTTTCATAGATAAATTATACTATGACCTTAGAAAACTATAAAGTTTCAAAAAATATGTCTTTAGAAAATCTTGCACAGCGCGACTGGCGCAAAGCAGAGAAAAATCCCAGCAGGGATTTTTTGTGTTTTATAAAGATATATTTTTTGAAACGGACTGTTAGAGATTCCCCCTACTCCACTCATAGAGCACTGTCGAAGTTGCAATAGAAGCATTGAGGGACTCACAATCTGGATTCATCGGGATAGAGAGCTTGATGTCGCAGAGCTCGAGCGTCTTCTGGCGGATACCATCGCTTTCGTTGCCTACCACTATGAGCGTCGGCGTGTCGAATTCTGCATTTTTGAGTATAGTGTCGCCATCCATCACAAGCCCATATACCCAGACGCCTTTATCTTTGAGTGCGCGGATAGTCTGGTTCACATTACCGATCTGGATGATTGGGATACGAAATGCCATACCGACAGAAGTCTTGATCACAGTACCGGTGATTGGAGATTGATTGTGCTCTGGCATAAAGATAGCAGACGCACCAAATGCTACCGCAGAGCGGATGATAGCGCCCACATTGTGCGGGTCGTGGAGCTCGTCCAGAAGTACAAAAAGCGGATTCTGCTTTGCCTTGAAAATCTCGTCTACTACAGACATCGGTGTATAGAGATTTTCATTTTTGAGGAGTGCGATCACTCCCTGGTGCACTGCGTCTTTTGAAAGCCCTACATCAGTGCCTTTCAATTTGCCTGCCGTGATATTGTTCTTTGCGAGGATATCGGTGATATCGCGGTCTGCCATAGCATTGTCGTCGAGGAAGACTTTTTTGATGACCGACGGACGTGCAATAAGCGCTTCGCGAAGCGCATGTTTGCCGTAGAGATATATTGTTTCTTCTT
>CAYVSW010000044.1:0-2325 GCA_964454285.1 uncultured Candidatus Saccharibacteria bacterium
GCGCACCAGCTTTGATAAGGTCTTTATTTTCTTTAATGAATTTGATGTCCAACATGTGTTTATAGTATATCTTTTTTCACTTTTTGTACATATATACGCTATACTATATATACATGAATGAATTCGATATCTACAATATCGATCCTTTGCATCATTTCCCGCAATTGCGGGAAATACCTCAGCCGCCCACACAGTTATCTGTACGAGGAAGTCTCGAATGCCTCGACCCAGCATTGGGTAAAAAAATAATCGCCGTCGTGGGCTCTCGCAAATATTCGAGCTATGGCAAAGCCGTATGCCAGAAATTAATCTCAGACTTGCGCGGGTACCCGGTAGTCATCGTCTCGGGGCTCGCACTCGGTATAGACTCTATCGCACACCAAGCAGCGATAGATGCAAATATCCCGACCATATCTTTCCCAGGCTCAGGCCTCGGCTGGAGCGCATTATATCCATCGAGCAATCGCGGCCTCGCCGAAGCAATACTACAGAGCGGCGGCGCACTACTGAGCGAATACGATCCACATTTCAGAGCGCAGCTTTGGAGCTTCCCTCAACGCAATCGCCTCATGGCGGGTATTGCAGATATCACCCTCGTCATCGAAGCGCAAGAAAAGTCTGGCACACTCATCACTGCACGCCTCGCGACAGAGTACAACCGCACGGTGGGCGCAGTACCGGGCAATATAACCTCGCCATCTTCAAAAGGTACCAATTGGTTGCTCCGCCTCGGCGCGACCCCTATCACCTGCGCAGAAGACCTCCTCCTCGAAATCGGCATCGAGCCAAAGACCGAAAAAACCCTAATTACGAAAAACTTTGGCGAACCAGAAAAAAGCATCCTCGAGCTTCTCGAAAAAGGCCCATTATCTAAAGACGATATTATCGTCGAGCTTGGAGAGACCGACATGGTGCAGATATCTATCGCCCTCTCTATGCTCGAAATCGAGGGTTATATTACGGAAAACCTCGGCCTCATTGAGCTTGTTGCATAAAAATACAAAAATCGTACAATAGAAAAAAATTATTCATTATGAGAAATTTTCGATTCTTTATTAAAAAGCATTTCTGGTACAGAAATTATTACAGATTCTAAAAAACTATTACTAACAAACGAGGAGCGGAACACCATGTTCGGCTCTTTTATTTTTAGTCTTATTTGCTAAAATTTTTATATCGTGGTACTACTGTGTGGACAAATATGAAATTACTCATCGTCGAATCACCTTCAAAAGCAAAGACTATCGAAAAATATCTCGATGGCGCATATACTGTGCGTGCTTCTGTTGGGCATATCCGTGATCTCCCAAAATCAAATAAGACCGCTATCGATATCCCTGGTGGATTCGTCCCTCGATACGAGATCTCAAAAGGAAAAGAAAAGGTTGTAGATGAGCTCCGCGGCCTCGCTGCAAAAGCGAGCGAAATAATCCTTGCAACAGACCCGGACCGCGAAGGAGAAGCAATCTCATGGCATATAGAAGAACTTTTGAAGGCAGACAAAAAGGTCAAAGCTCCTATGGCTCGTGTGGCTTTTAATGAAATCACCAAAGAAGCAATTCTCGAAGCACTCAAGCACCCGCGCGCAGTAGACACCAATCTCCGCAAAGCACAAGAAGCTCGTCGCGTGCTCGACCGCCTCGTCGGCTACGACCTCTCTGGTATTATCTGGAAAAAAGTCCGCTATGGGCTCTCTGCGGGGCGCGTGCAGTCCCCTGCACTTCGTATCCTCGTCGAGCGCGAGCGCGAGATCAATGCATTCATACCAGAAGACTACTGGGTACTCACTGCAGCACTCAAGACCTCTGACAAACACACACTCTCTATGACCTGTGTCGAGGAGCCTCGCGATATCAAAGAGGTGCATCGTATTCTCGAAGCCGCTCGAAAATCCGACTGGTATGTAAAAGAAGTAAAAGCGTCTGAACAAAAGCGTAGCCCTCGTGCGCCATTTACCACCTCTACACTCCAGCAAGCAGCGAGTACTCGCTTTGGCTTCTCGCCAAGCCGCACTATGCAAGTCGCGCAAAAGCTCTACGAAGCTGGGCACATCTCATACATGCGTACAGACTCTACTACCCTCTCAGCTGCAGCGATAGCAAGTATCTCAAAAACTATAGAAAAAACATACGGCAAAGAAATGCTCGAAGTACGCACCTACAAGACAAAATCAAAAAATGCCCAAGAAGCCCACGAAGCAATCCGCCCGACTCATGCGGAAAAGCAAAACTGTGGTAACACCGAAGAACAAAAGAAATTGTACTCACTGATCTGGGAGCGTACTATCGCATCACAGATGATAGATGCAAAGGTACTCAAAACTCG
>CAYVSW010000045.1:0-2033 GCA_964454285.1 uncultured Candidatus Saccharibacteria bacterium
ATTTTTTCTAACCTTACCATAATTTCACAAAAACACAATATCTGGTATAGTAGCACCATGAAAATCCTTGCTATAGAGACCAGCTGCGACGAAACAGGCCTTAGTGTACTTGAGCAGATCGGCACCAGCATATATATCCGCGGCAATGCACTATCTTCACAAATTGAGCTCCATGCACAGTATGGTGGCGTCTTCCCTGCTATGGCAAAGCGCGCGCATGTAGAAAAGATTTTGCCGCTCCTCATAGAAGCATTCACCCAGGCTGGTATATGCGCGCCTAGTGCGAGCATACTTTCAGAAGACCAGAAGCAGACTATCCGAGACATCTGTACTCGCGATACAGTACTCGCAGATTTGCTTATAGAATTTTTTGAGCAATATACAAAGCCGATACTAGACTATATCGCAGCTACCTCTGGCCCAGGACTCGAGCCAGCACTCTGGGTAGGTGTAAATACAGCAAAGTGCCTCTCTGCTATCTGGAATATTCCACTCATCCCTATCAACCACATGGAGGGGCATATTGTGAGTGCTGCAATTACTAGATCGCCCGCAGGAGAAAATTTCTCGGGCTTTACCCTAAAGGGCTCCGACACGCTAAAAAATTCTTCTTCTGCTGCTTCTACAAATGACCTTTTTACTTTTACTAACTTACAATTCCCCGCGCTTGCACTCCTCGTCTCTGGCGGGCACACAGAGCTCGTACTCGTAGAAGACATGGGTGTATACAAAAAAATCGGGCAGACACGCGATGATGCAGTCGGCGAAGCGTTTGACAAAGTCGCTCGTATGCTCGGCCTCGCATACCCTGGCGGGCCAAAGGTTTCGAAGCTCGCAAAAGAATTTCGAGCTTCAGGTAGAACGCAAGATTTTGTATTACCTCGCCCGATGATGCACACACTAGATTTTGATTTTTCATTTTCTGGCATTAAGACAGCAATGCTCTACACTATCCGTGACCTTGTCTCGCCCGAGCGTGGCGGAGGCGGACTTACAGATCGGAACGCTCCAGCCTCGCCTAGCGCGAGTCTAGGCGGGCGCGAGCTCACCGATAGCGAAAAATCTGCCCTCGCAGCAGCCTTTGAAGATGCCGCAATAGAAGTACTCGTACACAAAACAAAAAAAGTCGTACAAGAATACGGTATACAGACACTCATCGTAGGTGGTGGCGTCGCTGGCAATACCTATCTCAAAGAAAAGATAGCCACCCTCGCAGAGACGCTCCATATCAGTGCACTATTCCCTGAGCAATGGCTCGCTACAGACAATGCAGTCATGATAGGCCTTGCCGCCCTCACCCAGATACAAGCAAATACACAAAAAATCCCACCACTCGATACTATCCGAGCTAATGGAAACCTTTCTCTATAATTTTTTGAAAAAACCTTAAAATAATGCTATATTTTGTAAATGAATACCGACGCCGCATACACCGTGCCAGAGAAGCTTACCAAGCCGTACAACCCTACAGACGAGGAATCTCGCATATATGCTATATGGGAAAAGTCTGGGTATTTTACTCCTGAAAACATGATCAAAGACGGCTACACAAAAGCTGATGCTACCCCTTTTACTATCGTGCTCCCGCCGCCAAATGTCACTGGCTCGCTCCACATGGGCCATGCGATGATGCTCACCGTGCAGGATATTATGATCCGCTACAAGCGTATGTCGGGCTATCGTACGCTCTGGCTCCCAGGGACAGACCACGCTGCTATCGCAACACAATCTAAAGTAGAAAAAGAAATACAAAAAACAGAAGGCAAATCTCGCCACGACCTCGGCCGAGAAGAGATGCTTCGTCGTATTGGTATATTCGCGCAAAATAGCCACGATACTATCGTCTCTCAAATGAAAGTAATGGGTGCAAGCTGCGACTGGAGTCGCGAAGCATTTACCCTCGACACAAAGCGCAATCTCGCAGTAAATACTATTTTCAAAAAAATGTATGACGATGGGCTCATCTATCGTGGCCACCGTATCGTAAACTGGGATCCAAAAGGCCAGACCACTATCTCAGACGACGAAATAGT
>CAYVSW010000046.1:0-1923 GCA_964454285.1 uncultured Candidatus Saccharibacteria bacterium
CTTCTGCCATTTTTTTGGTGAGCGTCGTCGCGAGCACGCGTGAGCCTTTTGCAATTTCTTTTTCTGCTTCGGCGATAAAATCATGCACTTGTCCCAAATAATTTCCATCTTCCAAAATTGGACGAATTTCAACGAGTGGATCTACAAGCCCTGTCGGACGAATGATCTGTTCTACGATAGCCTCACTATGCTCTGCCTCGTATTTGCCAGGAGTAGCAGAGACAAATATTGTCTGCCCGATGCGCTCTTTGAATTCTTCAAATTTAAGCGGGCGATTGTCTTTTGCACTTGGGAGGCGGAAGCCAAAGTCTACAAGAGTGCCCTTGCGCGATGCGTCCCCTGCATACATAGCCTGGAGCTGCGGGAGTGTCACATGAGATTCATCGATAAAAAGCAAAAACTCAGGTTTACCATTTTTGTCATGCGGAAAATACGACATCAATGTCTCTGGCGGTTCGCCTGCATTTTTGCCAGACATGTGGCGAGAGTAGTTCTCTATACCAGAGCAGTATCCCATCTCTTTGATCATAGCGAGGTCGTATGTAGTGCGGCGCTTGATACGCTCTGCTTCGAGGAGTTTGCCTTCTTTTTCAAATTGTTTTAATTGTGCATCGAGCTCAGCTTTGATAGCTTTTGTCGCGCGGTCTTTTTCGGCTTCGTTTGTAATAAAGTGCTTCGCTGGGAAAACAAAAATATCGCTCTCCTCTTTGAGGATGCGAGAAGACACAGGATCTATTTTCAAAATCTTTGTAATACCAGTCGCTGAGAGCTCGATACTGTAGGTGATCGCCTCAGAGACAGGCATGATCTCTACGCGATTGCCGAGCGCGCGAAATTGCCCCGGAGAGAGGTCTGCATTGGTGCGAGAGAAATGTATGCTCACCAATTTTTGCATGAGGTCTGTACGAGTGATTTTTGTATCGATACTCAAATGCAAATTTACTTTTTCATATTCCTTTGGAGATCCCAATCCATAAATACACGACACCGATGCGACGATAATACAATCACTACGTGTGAGGAGTGACTGCGTAGTCGCATGGCGAAGTCTGTCTATCTCTTTGTTTATCTGCGCGTCTTTTTCGATAAATGTATCTGTCGTCGGGAGGTATGCTTCTGGCTGGTAGTAGTCGTAGTAGGAGACAAAATAGTGCACTGCATTCTCTGGGAAAAATGCCTTGAACTCCTGCGCGAGCTGTGCTGCGAGGGTTTTGTTGTGTGCTATCACGAGGGTGGGCATCTGCTTCTCGGCAATGATATTTGCCATAGTGAAGGTCTTCCCTGTCGCTGTCGCTCCGAGGAGCGTCTGCAATTTTTTGCCATCATCTAGTCCTTTAATGAGCTGCTTGATAGCCTCTGGCTGATCCCCAGCCGGACTATAGTCGCTCTTCAATTGGAATAGATTTTGTTTTTTCATAATTAAGCTGCGACTGTTGTAAGTCTCAAGAGGGTCTCTTCTTTTCCTAAAACAAAACTTAAATCAAAAGGGTCTGGTGATTTCTCTTTTCCAGAAAGGGCTACGCGCATAGGCCAAAGTACTTCACCTCGCCCGGTATTTTCTACAAAAGACCAAATTGCATTTTTTATATTTTCTTTTGTCCAAGAATCATCAGGTATTGATTCTATTAAAGGAATAATATCATTTAATATTTTCTTTACTTTTTTAATATATTCCGGAAAAGTATAATCTAGTTTTTGCTTATAAGCTTTCCAGATCAACAACTCGAGATCATATATTTTAGGTTTCTCAAGATACCAAGACAATTCCCCACTCTCTACCATGCCTTTTATGTCGCTAAATTTTACAATACGCTCGCGCAAAAGATTTTCGATTTTTATATCTTTTGCAATGTATGTTTCCGCCTGAGCCCAGAATTCATCTGACGAAAGCTTTTTGATATATTCGCGATTGAACCAATCGAG
>CAYVSW010000047.1:0-1741 GCA_964454285.1 uncultured Candidatus Saccharibacteria bacterium
GAATTTTACCCAAAATAGTATCTCGGACACATCCACCCACAAGAAAAGCCTCAAAACCGGCGTCTTGGAGTGTTTTTGTTACATGTGTAACAAATTGTGGTACTAAAGTAGGGTTAAGCTTCATAAAAACATAATAGCATTATTTTTAAATTGAAAATAGTATAAATATAGTATATAATACATATGTATGAAAAGTAGGGTTCAGGATAAAATAGAAGCTATTTCTCTACGAATGCAGGGGTATTCGTATGCACAAATACAAGAAAAGCTTGGCGTTTCTAAAAGCCTCCTCTCTGGGTGGTTCAAATATATTGTATTAAACCAAAACCAGCAACAAACCCTTCACCAGAACCTTACGCAAAGATCAAAGAAAGGGGTTGCCAATGCAGTACTGGTGAATAGGAGAAAAAGGGAGCAGCGAGAAACATCTGCAAAAGAAAAATCTGACAGTATATATGAAACACACAAAGAAGATAAACTTTTTGTCGCTGGATTGTGTCTGTATTGGGCAGAAGGCTCAAAGCGGTCGTCTGCTGCACAATTTGTTAATTCTGACCCAAAAATGATTATATTTATGCTTTATTGGATCAAAAAATACCTTGGAATTACAAATAATCAGCTCTACGTACGACTTGCAACCCATAAAGACTTTGAAAAAGAGAAGTATGAGCTATTTTGGTCAAACCTTACAAAAATACCTCTTGAGCAATTTAAAAAAACATCCTATAAACCCAATCGTCACGGGATACATAAGAAAAACCCTGACTATAAGGGCTGTCTACGAATAGAACTACCAGGAGGGATGGAAACACTGCGTATTGTTCGATATCTATACGAGTCTTTTATTTCTGACTCAGAAGTGCTATATTCTAGTGTACTTATGCGCCCGTAGCTCAATGGATAGAGCAGTTGTCTTCGGAACAAAAGGTTGTGGGTTCGACTCCTGCCGGGCGCACAACAACACCTGTTGAATATTCAAGAAAAACCTGCTAGTATAAATACGTACGCGGTTATGGTTTAGTGGTAGAATGCGTCCTTGCCAAGGACGAGACCAGAGTTCGATTCTCTGTAGCCGCACAATAGAAAATCCCCTAAGCTTTTGCTTTGGGGATTTTCTATTTGTCTTTTATTCCACTTTCACTGTCTTTTAAATTCCTTTATACTTGTCGCAGAGTTTTCCCCCTATTTTAGGGCAAAAATCCCCAAAACTGTGGATAACTCTGTGGGTAATAGGGATAAACGACGACTTTTAGGGTCTTTTATGAAACAATTCACCTCCAAAACACAGAAAACTGGCGAGCTCGGCGAGGAAGCTGCGGTAGTGTTTCTCATGAAACAGGGCTACACGATCGTCGAGCGCAATATTGCCAATAAATACGGCGAGATAGATATTGTCGCCAAAAAGGGAAGTGTGTACTACTTTTTTGAGGTAAAAGCCGGGAAGTACGGAAGTTTTGTGAATCCCGCAGAAAACCTCACCCCACTGAAACTCCGAAAGTTCCTTATTTCTGTGGAGCACTATTGTTACACACGAAACATCAAGGACTACCGAGTACAGGGGATTATAGTATTACTCCAAGGTACTACAGCACATAGCGTCGAGATTATTGATATATCTTGAGTTCTCTGGTAGTATACTTACACAATATAAGCGTTCTGCTTGGGATATTGTATGCGACATTCCTTTTTGGGGAGATTGCGTTTTGAAAAATTTGTCGGGATGTGGTGTAACGGCTAACAT
>CAYVSW010000048.1:0-1687 GCA_964454285.1 uncultured Candidatus Saccharibacteria bacterium
AGTAGCCATGTGAGAGTACATACGTACCGACAAGTATTCTGCGGCGTACTTCTTTTCCAAAGAGCTGTCCTCTAGTATCTTTATACACCTGCGAGAGTGTTCCTTTTTCTACACGTGGGCCATAGCGGACACCATCAAATCGTGCTGTGTTTGAAGAAACTTCTGCTGGCATCAATATATAATACACAGCGAGTGCATCTTTGAAGTGGGCAAGCTCTACTTCCTCTACTATATATCCCGCATTCTTTATTTTTGAAACGAGAGCTTCAAAGTTTTCTTTTACTTCAGAATCCATCCCCTCTGCCTCAAAAATTCCTTTTGGTACAGCAATCTTTTTCTTCATATCGCGACTTGTGCGCATATCTACAGGTACAGATGTTGCATCTTTTGGTTCATAGACTTTTATTGCATCATAGAGCACTTTTGCATCATCTATACTATTTGCAAATGGCCCAATCACATCGAGCGAGCTTCCCATAGCTATGAGGCCATGGCGAGAGACGGTGCCGTATGTCGGCAAGAGCCCTACAATGCCACAAAATGCTGCTGGCTGGCGAATAGACCCTCCAGTGTCTGAACCAAGTGATACCACCGCGCAATCTCCTACTACTGCAGCAGCAGAGCCACCAGATGAGCCACCAGGTACACGAGTCGGATCGAGGGGGTGTTTTGTCACGCCATATGCAGAGTTCTCGGTAGATGAGCCCATCGCAAATTCATCCATGTTTGTACGGCCGATAATTATCGCACCTTGCTTTTTGAGCTCTGCAATTACTGTAGAGTCATAACTTGCGACATACCCTTCGAGGATCTTTGAGCTTGCTCCTGCAACGTGCCCCTCAAATAAAATATTGTCTTTGATAGCCACTGGAATACCTGTGAGCATAGTCGCACTGCCGTCTACAAACATTTTTTCTGCAGTTTGTATCTGATCTTCAATATCAAATACTTCGCGATATATATTGAGATCACTAGAAGCAAGTGCTTTTGCCTTGTACTCCTCTGCGAGTGCACGGACAGCGATCTCGCCACTAGCGAGTTTTGCATGGAGCTCTGCAATTGTAGGTTTTGTTTGTGTCATAAAAATTATAAAACTTTTGGTACCTTGATAAACTCTCCATCATTGCCACTACTTGCCTGTACGAGGACTTTTGGATCTGTATAGCTCTCTACAGTATCTGCGCGTGCAACATTTATCTGTGCGCCTGCCACAGAATCTTTTTTCTCGATAGATACATGTTGTACCGTGTCTACGAGCGAGATAATTCCATTTATTTGAGTCTCTAGCTCAGCGTATTCCTCTGGTTGTATATTGAGGCGAGCAAGGTCTGCGAGCTTTTCTAGTGTCTGTTTTTCCATGGTTATACTATAGCAAAAATAAGCTTTTTTTTCCAACTATATTGACATATTTATATACTTATTTTTAATAACAAACTAAAACGCCTCGCAATTTTTATTGTGAGGCGTTTTTTAAATTATTTTTGATTTCGTGTCACAAAAAGACACAGTGCAGCATACATAAATGCTCGTTCATTTTTTAAACCAGCATCCAATGCTTCTTCTAGTTTTGTCTGAAAAAAATCAGTCTTTTTATAATTCATAAAGTGAACATTGTCCCCTTTTGGAAAATACATATCAAACTGTATCATTCTTTTTTTATACCCTCCTCGAAACTTAGCCGTAAATA
>CAYVSW010000049.1:0-1672 GCA_964454285.1 uncultured Candidatus Saccharibacteria bacterium
GCTCACACGCCTACTCAAAGCACCAGATACAAAAGAGCTCAAAGGTATGCGTGACAAAGCAATACTCGATCTCTTTTTCTCTACAGGGCTTCGTCTCTCGGAGCTTTGCTCGCTCAATCGCGACCTCGATACCTCGAAAGATGAATTTTCTATCCGCGGAAAGGGCGAAAAAGTACGTGTAGTATTTCTCTCAGACACTGCAAAAGATTCTATCCGCAGATATCTCGCCGCTCGCAAAGACATGGACGATGCACTATTTGTAGACACCGTGAAAAGCAAGACCGGCTCACGCCTCACTCCCCGCTCTATCGAGCGACTTGTCCGCCACTATGCATCTGCTGCCGGCATTTCCAAAAAAGTCACCCCTCATGTACTACGCCACTCATTTGCTACAGACCTCCTTTCCAATGGCGCCGATATCCGTAGCGTACAAATGATGCTCGGCCACGCAAATATCGCCACCACCCAGGTGTATACCCATATCACAGACAAGCAACTCCGGGATGTGCACAAAAAGTTTCATTCTCAGGGATAGCCTTTATTTTTTATCCACAACCTCTTTTGTTGCACAAAATTTTGCGTACTGTATACTGTATGTATAAGTTCTTTAATTAAATAAAAACTTACTTGCACACCAGTGCACTTATAGCTTTTAGCTAATCATTCCACGATATTTGTTTATCATTTCACCCAAGTTCTTTCGGCATTAATTTGCTTTTAAATATATTTAAAAAACCTTTCATCTTTTTTGAAAGGTTTTTTTACGTCTATTTTATAGTATGATGTAGACATGAAGATCATTTCCTGGAATACCAATGGCCTCCGGGCAACGCATAAAGCTGGGCACCTCTTCCCTCTTTTAGATATAGAGCGCCCAGATATGCTCTGCCTCCAGGAGACAAAGAGCGAGCTCGAGCAGCTCTCGGACGATATTATCCATATCAAAGGCTACGAGCTATACCTCTCCCCTTGCAGTACTCGCAAAGGCTACAGCGGCACCGCTATATATACCAAAGAAAAGCCACTCAAGGTAACAAATGGCTTTGGTATAGAAGAATTCGACCAAGAAGGCCGCACCGTGGTCGCCGAGTACACCAATTTTTACCTTATTACTGGGTACTTCCCCAACGGAGGCTCAGGCCCAGACCGGCTCGACTACAAATTACGCTTTTATGATGCCTTTCTTCTATATATAGAAAAATTAAAGAAAAAGAAGCCGGTGATCTTTTGTGGAGACGTAAATACTGCCCACAATGGGATAGACCTTGCTCGCGCAAAAGAAGATAAAGAAAATACAGGGTTCCTCCCTATAGAGCGCGCATGGATGGACAAATTGGTAGCAAAAGGCTGGGTAGACGCATTCAGAAACCTATACCCCGAAACCAAAGACTCATATACATACTGGGATCAAAAAACTCGCGCTCGCGATCGCAACGTCGGCTGGCGTATAGACTATTTCTTCACCTCGCCCGACATCGCTAAAAATATCAAAGACTGCTACCCGCTCACCACATACCTCGGCAGCGACCACTGCCCGCTCGTACTTGAAATAAAACTCTAAGTTATTGCAAAAATTTTTGTTTATGGTATTGTATATAAAAAATTATTTGTAAATGAAAAAATTAATTATTAACACAAGCTTTGGCACACCGATGTACGAAGCTTTTACGAC
>CAYVSW010000050.1:0-1577 GCA_964454285.1 uncultured Candidatus Saccharibacteria bacterium
AATCCCCGACGGTTTAGTAAACCGTTGATTTAAACCACTCATCCAATCCTCCATATACTGCACTTCGTTCAGATGGAGTCCGCCTACGGCGGTACACTGGAATCGTGGTCGGCATAGCCGGCTCGGATTGAAGCAGTTCAATCCTCTCCCATCTCATCCAATCCTCCTAAAAGTACTGCTGCACTATAGCAAAGAAGAGTCTTTTTTTCAATAATCCCGTACGCTTTCTTTTTTGATGCCGCCGAGGCCGTATCGAGCAAGGGCTTCTTCGCGAGCAAGGGCGTGCTCTACGATAGGTGTAGTTTCAAAAAAGAAATCCCTCTCACCGAGCCACTTTTTCTGATACGCATTGTCTGGGTCGTAATTTTTGGCTTGGGTGTATGGGTTGAAAATACGGATAGGTTTCGGATCTGCACCCACACTCGCGCCCCACTGCCAGCCACCATTGTTTGATGCTTCGTCTATATCTATGAGCATCGCTCTAAAGTACGCTTGCCCCCAGCGCCAATCCACGCCGAGATTTTTTGTGAGTACCGAGGCGACTATCATACGAGAGCGATTGTGCATCCAGCCAGTCTGCGCGAGCTGGCGCATTGCTGCATCTACTACGCTGTAGCCGGTCTTGCCTTGTACCCATGCGACAAAACGCTCTTTTGCAATATGCTCTGGTACCCAGTGGATAGTGCCTCTAAAGCGTGGCTGGAACTCTGTATCAATGAGCTTGGGATTGTGAAAGAGTATATATGCATAAAATTCGCGCCAGACAAGCTCCGAAAAGAAGCTCACTATTCCTTTGTATTTTTCTGGTATTTCTTTGTCGAGGAAACGCACATCAGCAAAGTCTACTGTTTTGTACGCATCTTGCACAGCCTGGCGTATCTGACGGGCAGAGAGCAAGCCCCATGCAAGCGCAGGAGAAAGCCTCGATGTACTTGCAGGCCGTGCAATACTCCCCTGTGCATCCATATCGAGACTATCGCGAGTGTCGCTATATGTTTCTACAATATGCCCTACTGCATATTTGAGTGCAGTGTGCGCAGCAGCCTCTGTGGTGTACCAGTCATCGAGATCTGGTTTTTCAAAAAACTCGTCTATATCTATAGAGTATTTTTTTGTAATTGCACAAGTGCGTTTTGTACCAAGTGTGTGGAATATTTTTTGTGTATCGCATGCATGGGTATGTGGTATGTCTTTTGTCACACCGTGCGGCACATACGAGATATCAGTGTCAGAAAACTTTTTGCAAATGGGAGCCACCATAAAATCTTTCCATACTGCTTTTTTAAATGGTGTAAAAATACTATACTGCCCACCAGTGCCAGATACGGTATCTTTAGAAATACTGAGTCTATCTACGTGGACTACGATATCTATACCTGCGTTTTTTATTTTTTGTACCTGCGCAAAAAAATCTGGATGAATGTCTTCATTTACATGTATTTGTAGTGTTGCGCCCACATAGTGCTTTTGCAAATATGAAACGAGTGCCAGTACAGACCGTGCACCCTTACCCTTAAGGAGCACAAAGTTTTTGTACTCTTTTGCGATAGCTGGCACTACGTGAGATACCATATATT